>JAOPVM010000133.1 GCA_025966215.1 Klenkia sp. | reverse complement strand
AGTCGACGACCGCACGCTGAGCGACGCCCTGGGGGCCACCCCGCAGGTGCGGGCAGCCCGCACCCGCGCCGACCTGCGCCGGCTCGACGTGCTCGCCGCACTGCGGGCGCTGGTGCCCTGGGAGCTGGCCGGGACGCTGGAGGACGCCGTCCCGGAGAAGGTGACCGTCCCCGGCGGCGGCGGGCACCGCGTCGACTACTCCAACCCGGAGAGCCCGACGGCCTCGATGCGGGTGCAGGAGGCCTTCGGGTGGAAGGACACCCCGACGGTCGCCGGCCGGCCACTGCGCCTGGAGCTGCTCTCCCCCGCCCGCCGGGTGGTGGCCACCACCGGCGACCTGGCCGGCTTCTGGCAGACCGGGTACCCCACCGTGCGCAGCGAGCTCAAGGGCCGCTACCCCAAGCACCCGTGGCCCGAGGACCCCGCGCGGGCACTACCGATCCGACGGGTCACGCCCCGGAGCTGAGTCACACCGGGGGGCCGAGCATGATCTCGGCGTGCAGAGACGACACGTGGCAGCCGACATCTCCCGCTCCTGGCTCCTGGTCAACGGCGCCCGCGACCACGCCGAGTTCGACGCGGCGCTGGCCTCCCGGGCCGACCAGGTGATCCTGGACATCGAGGACGCCGTCGACCCCAAGGCGAAGCCGCAGGCCCGCGCCTCGGTCGTGGAGTACCTCTCCGCCGAGCGCGACCGCCAGGCCTGGGTGCGGATCAACGACCACTCGACCCCGTTCTGGGCCGACGACGTCACCGCACTGGCCGGCCTGCCCGGCCTGGCCGGGGTGATGCTGGCCAAGACCGAGGCCGCCGAGCACGTCACCGAGACCTTCGACCGGCTCGGAGGCTCGACCCGCGTGCTGGCCCTGGTGGAGTCCGCGCTGGGCATCGAGGAGACCGTCCGGATCGCCTCGGCCCGCGGCGCCTTCCGGCTGGCCTTCGGCTCCGGTGACTACCGCCGCGACACCGGCACCGCCGCCGACGACCTGGCGATGGCCTACCCGCGCTCCCGTCTGGTCGTGGGCAGCCGGATCGGCGGCCTGCCCGGCCCGATCGACGGCCCCACCGTCGGCTCCAGCCACGGCGTGCTCCGCGAGGCCACCGGCGTCACCGTCTCCCTGGGCCTCACCGGCAAGCTCTGCCTGGACGTCGAGCAGCTGCCGGTGATCAACGAGGTCATCAGCCCCACCCCCTCCGACGTCGCCTGGGCCACGGACTTCCTGGCCGACTTCGAGGCACGCGGCCAGGTCATCCGGGACGGCAGCGACCTGCCCCGGCTCGGCCGGGCCCGCAAGATCACCACGCTGGCGACGGCGCTGGGCATCCAGCCCGCCTGAGCCGTCCACCCCCAGGCGGGGGACCTGCGAACACAGATCACACCCCGGTGCCCGGGCCGCCGCCCGGCGGGTGCGACCGGCAGCCACGAGGATGGACCGGTGAGCCAGGACCCGCCCCCGCCCGTCACCGACCGCTGGGGCATCGACGCCTCCTGGCTCGACGCCCTGGACACCGAGCACACCGTCGAGCAGACCACGATCGACCTGCTGCGCGAGGTGATCGGTGAACCCCCGGCCGACCTCGAGGACACCGCGCCGATCGTCGTCCGGCCCGGGGACGCCCTCGAGGTCGACGAGGCCGAGGTCGTCTGCGAGGACGGCAGGACCCGGCACGTGGACGGCGAGCTGCCCGAGGACTTCCCGCTGGGCTACCACCGGATCCGCACCCCCGACGGCCGGGACCGGTTGCTCGTGGTCACCCCGGGCCGCTGCTGGCTCCCCGAGGACCGCAGCTGGGGCTGGGCCGTGCAGCTGTACGCCGCCCGGGGCACCGGGTCCGCCGGCCTCGGCGACCTCGGCGACCTGCGCACGATCCGCGAGCTCGCCGAGGTTCAGGGCGCGGGCTTCGTGCTGGTCAACCCGCTGCACGCGGTGGGCCCGGGCCCCGAGCAGGAGGACAGCCCCTACCTGCCGGCCACCCGCCGCTTCCGCAACCCCCTCTACCTGCGCCTGGACGACGTCCCCGGGGTGCAGCTCACCGAGGCCGACCGGGCCCGGGCCGCCGAGCTCAACGGCGCCGAGCTGATCGACCGGGACGCGATCTGGGCGTTCAAGCGCGCGGTGCTCGAGCGGTCCTTCGACGCGGAGGCCGCAGGCTTCCGGGACTGGTGGTGGCACCAGGGCCAGCCGCTGCAGGACTGGGCCACCTGGGCCGCGGTCGCCGACGAGCACGGGGCGAACTGGCCCGACTGGCCCGCGGAGCTGCAGGACCCCCGCTCGGACGCCGTCCGCAGCTGGGTGGCCGACCACGAGCAGCAGGTCGCCTTCCACGCCTGGCTGCAGTGGCTGCTCGACGGCCAGCTGTCCGCGGCGACCGGTGACCTCACCGTCATCCAGGACCTGCCGATCGGGGTCTCCGGCGGCGGTGCGGACGCCTGGGCCTGGCAGGACGTGCTCGCCCAGGGCGGGGTGAGCGTGGGGGCTCCCCCGGACGCGTTCAACGCCGCCGGGCAGGACTGGGGCTCTCCGCCGCTGGTGCCGTGGCGGCTGCGTGCGGCGGACTACGAGCCGTTCGTCGAGTCGATCCGCTCGACCATGGCCGGCGCGGGGGGTCTGCGGATCGACCACGTGATGGGCCTGTTCCGCCTCTGGTGGGTGCCCGGCTCCGACCCGACCGCGGGTGCCTACGTGCGCTACCCGGCCGAGGACATGCTGGGCATCGTGGCCCTGGAGAGCCACCGGGCGCAGGCCGTCGTCGTCGGGGAGGACCTGGGCACCGTCGAGGACGGCGTCCGGGAGGCCATGGCCGAGCACGGGGTGCTCTCCTACCGGCTGCTCTGGTTCGAGGACGACGCGCCGAGCGCGTGGCCGGCTGCGGCGATGGGGGCGATCACCACGCACGACCTGCCGACGGTGGCCGGGCTGTGGACCGGGTCCGACGTGCGCGAGCAGGTCGAGCTCGGGACGGGTGAGGAGGAGCAACTCACGAAGGACCGCAGGCAGCTGCTGGCCCACCTCACCGACCACGCCGAGGGGCCGGCCCGACGGGCCACCCCGGGCACGGCCGTGGAGGCCGCCCACCGGCTGCTGGCGACCGCCCCGTGCACCCTGCTGTCGGCGACCCTGGACGACGCCCTGGCGGTCGAGCGGCGGCCCAACGTGCCCGGCGCGATGCAGCGGCCGAACTGGCGCCTGCCCCTCCCGGTGCCGGTGGAGGAGCTCGCCGGACACCGGGGCGTGCGCGCGGTCGCCCGCGCGCTCGGCACCGGAATTCCACCCGTGTAGTTCGAACACCTGTTCGAGGGACGTGCCATGCTGTCGTCATGGCCGGTGGGATGAACCTGGGACGACGGGGGCCCTCGCTCGCCGAGCGGGCGGCGAGCTCGGGCGTACCCCCCTCGACGGCACCCTCGACCCTGCGGGGCGGGCTGGGCGGTCCGGTGCGCGAGCAGCTGCCGGGCCGGCCCGCGGGCGCCGGGCACG
>JAOPVM010000226.1 GCA_025966215.1 Klenkia sp. | reverse complement strand
GCGGTCCGTGCCGACCTTGCTCTGCCCCCGCGTGGGCGGCTGCCCGCATTTCTGAGCAGTCCCGCCATGCCTGAGGAGGCGTCATGTCCAGCACCATCGCCATGTCCAGCACCGATTCCACCCGCGGCATCAAGTGGGGTCGCACCACTGCCCGTGGCATCAAGTGGGGCCGCGGTATCAAGTGGGGCAAGTGACCCGCTGATCCACTCGTGACACCCGGGGCGGTCGCGTACCACTCGACTGCCCCGGGTGAGTGAGAGGTCCCGGTCGCCACCGTCACCCGCTGTTAGCCTCGCGCCGACGCCACTTCCCTACAGATCGGGTGGACGTTGGCCGATGCCTCGGCCCTCCTGACCCGGAGGGTTCCCGTCTTCAGACGGCCGGCGACCTTCGCTGCTGTGATGGTCGGCCTGGCGGTCGCTCTCGGCGTGCCCGCGCTGGGCCCCTCCGCTGCCGAGCCGGCAGTCCTGTCGGTGCTTCTCCTGTGCGGGGCCTTCGCGTTCAGCGAGTCCGTCCAGATCGACTTCGAGGTCGGCAAGCAGACGTTCTCCGTTTCCCCGGTGGAGTTCGCGCTCATCGTCGGCATCGTCGAGGTCGGTGGCTTCTGGACCGCGGTCGCCCGGGCCGTCGCTCTTGTCCCGGTCATGGTGCGTAGCGGCTATCGGCCCGACAAGGCGGTCTTCAACGTCGGCCTGGCGGTCCTCGACGTGGCCGTAGCGGTAGCCGTGATCGATCTCCTGGGTGGCGCACGTCCTCTGAACGACCCGACCACCTGGCTGGTGCTCCTTCTGGCCGTGGTCGCGGCAGGCGTGGTTGGGGTCGTCCTGGTGGGCGTGGCCATCACGCTGACCGGCGGCGTCCCCGGTTGGGGCTTCTGGGCCGGCGCGTTGGTGTCGGTCTTCACCTCGGGGCCGCTGAGCGTGGTCGTCGCGGTCATCTCGCTCATCGCGACCGACGTCACGCCGTGGTCGTGGCTCCTGGTCCTCCCGCTGGTGGTGGCAGTCCTCGCGATCTTCCGCAACGCGGCCCGCTCCGCTCGGGAACGCGCCAGCGTGCAGCAGGTCTACGACTTCGCCCGACGGGTCGAGGAGGTCACCCCGGACGACCGGGGCACTCGGCAGATCGTCACCGCTGTCCGGGAGCTGCTCAACGCCGACCGGGTCGCACTCTGGTTGCCGCCCTACCTCGACGAGGGCCCGCGGTTGGTGGTCGACCAGTCCGGCCAGGACGGTGGCGAGGCCTGGTACGAGGGGCCCAGCGACCCGGACGACCTGATCCGCCGCCGTGCCGTCGACCCCGAACTCGGCGGCCCGGTCCTGCTCACGACCAACCGGGCCTCGACGGAGGAGCTGGCCGCGCTGGAACGCCGCTCGGCCGGGGAGGTGCTCGGGGCGCCGGTGATGACCGCCGCCGGCGAGCCGGGTTACCTGGAGGTCTGCGACAGGCAGAGCGACGTCGTCTCCTTCGCCTCCGGCGACCGGGCTGCGCTGGACTCCATGCTCACCCACGTCAACGCCGCCATCCGCCAGCAGCAGCTCCTGACCCGGATCCGCTACGACGCCGACCACGACCGGCTGACCGGGCTGCCCAACCGCCAGCGGCTGGCCGCCGAGGTCGACGCGCTGCTGGCCGTGGCCCCCGGGGTGGCCCGGATCGGCCTCGTGCTGGCCTCCCTGGACAACTACACCGAGGTCACCGACACCCTCGGTCACGCGGCCAGCGACGAGCTCCTGCTGGTCACCGCGGGCCTGCTGCGCGAGCACGCGCCCCCCACCGCCCTCGTCGCCCGGATGGAGGGCGGGCAGTTCGCCGTCCTGCTGCCGGGGCTGAGCCTGCCGGCGACCGAGCGCGCCGCCCGCCGGTTGCGTGATGCCGCCTCCACCCGGGCGCGGGTGGCCGGGTTGGACCTGGAGGTGTCGCTGACCCTCGGGGTGGCCGCGTCCCCGGTGCACGGGGACGAGTCCGGCGCCCTCATGCAGCGGGCCGACGTCGCCCTGCTGGCCGGCCACAGCTCCGGCGGGGTGGCCAGCTACCACCCGGTGCTGGACCAGCAGAGCCTGCGCCGGCTGCAGCTGGGCACCGAGCTCGAGTCGGCGATGGCCGAGAAGCAGATCACCGTGGTCTTCCAGCCGATCGTGGACGCCGCGACGTCGGACATCGTGGCCGTGGAGACGCTGGTCCGTTGGGCCCACCCGCGCTACGGCAACATCCCCCCCGACGACTTCATCGGCCTCGCCGAGCAGATCGGGCGGATCGGCGCGGTCACCGACTACGTGCTCGATCTCGCGCTGGCCCGCTGCCGCCGGTGGCTGGACCAGGACATCGCCCTGTCGGTGGCGGTGAACCTGTCCGCCCGGTGCCTGGCCGAGACCGACCTGGTGGACCGGGTGCGCGCCGCCCTGCGGCTCCACGGGGTGCCCGGTGAGCTGCTCACCCTCGAGCTGACCGAGGGCAGCGTGGTCGACGACTCGGTGCGCAACTCCACCGTGCTGGCCGATCTGCACTCCCTGGGCCTGCGGTTGTCGATGGACGACTTCGGCACGGGGTACTCCTCGCTGTCCCAGCTCCGCCAGCTCCCGATCGACGAGCTCAAGATCGACAAGTCCTTCGTGCTGGGCATGTCCACCAGCCAGAGCGAGTCCTTCATCGCGCGCTCGATCGTCGAGCTGGCGCACAACCTGGGCCTGCGGGTGGTCGCCGAGGGCGTCGAGGACGAGGTCACCCGGGACCTGCTGGCCCAGATGGGCTGCGACAAGCTGCAGGGCTTCCTGGTCAGCCGGCCGCTGCCCGACGACCGCCTCGAGGCCTGGTTGCTGGCCCGTACGGGGGTCCGGAGCGCGGCCCCCGGCGCGCCGCACCGGAGGCTCTTCGTGCGGTCCTGAAAGCGTTTGTTAGAGTCTCCCGGCACGCTCCGCGAGGGGCTCGGCGCCCGGAGGGCGTAGGGTCCAGCGGCGCAGGCAGGCCCCTTTAGCTCAGTCGGCAGAGCGTCTCCATGGTAAGGAGAAGGTCTACGGTTCGATTCCGTAAAGGGGCTCCGATCGGCCGGTCCAGTCGTTCAGACCGGACTGCAGGATCGACCCGGCGGCGTAGCTCAGCCTGGTAGAGCAAACGGCTCATAATCGTTGTGTCACCGGTTCAAGTCCGGTCGCCGCTACACCACGACGGACCCCAGCTCGGGGTCCGTCGCCGTGTCGGGGGTCCCCCCGCACACCACTGATCACCACAAGGCGAGGAAACGCTCATGGCAGCCACCGACGTACGCCCGAAGATCACCCTGGCCTGCCAGGAGTGCAAGAACCGCACCTACATCACCCGCAAGAACCGGCGGAACGACCCCGACCGGCTCGAGCGGAAGAAGTACTGCCCCACGGACAAGAAGCACACCGTCCACCGCGAGACCCGCTGACCCCAGCAGGACACGCAGGACGACGTCGAGGAGGGCGGGGAGCATGGCGCTGGACGCAGGACTGGTCGGGCGCAGCTACCCGCCCTCCTCGCCGTACGAGGTGGGTCGCGAGAAGATCGCCGAGTTCGCCCGGGCCCTCGGTGACCCCGACCCGGTGTACGTCGACGTCGAGGCCGCCCGCGCGGCCGGCCACCCCGACGTCATCGCCCCGCCCACGTTCGCCATCGTGCTGAGCCTGGGTGCCGGGGAGGTCGTGCTGGCCGACCCCGAGGTCTCCATCGACTACAGCCGGGTCGTGCACGGGGAGCAGAGGTTCGTGCACCACCGGCCGATCCGTGCCGGGGACCGGCTGGTCGCCACCGCCTCGGTCGAGGCGGTCCGCAGCGTGGCCGGCAACGACATGCTCACCACCCGGGTCGACCTCACCACCACCGACGGCGAACCCGTCTGCCGCACCAGCTCGATGCTGGTCGCCCGGGGCACCGCGTGAGCACCGTCGTCCGGTACGCCGACGTCGAGGTGGGCACCGAGCTGGCCGAGCAGGTCTTCCCGGTGACCCGGGCCGACCTGGTGCGCTACGCCGGGGCCTCGGGGGACTTCAACGTCATCCACTGGAACGAGCGGGTCGCCACCGAGGTCGGTCTGCCCGGTGTCATCGCGCACGGCATGCTCACCGCCGGTCTGGCGGCCCGCGCCGTGACGGCCTGGGCCGGTGACCCCGGCGCCCTGGTCGAGTACTCCGTCCGGTTCAGCCGCCCCGTCGTGGTGCCCGACGACGGCGTGGGGGCCGAGGTCGTCGTGCGCGGCCGGGTGGCGGCCCTGCAGGAGGACCAGCGGGTGCGGGTCGACATGACGGTCACCAGCGGCGGCGAGAAGGTGCTGTCCCTCGCCCGTGCCGTCGTCGTCCTGAGCTGACCCCGTGACGGGGCGCAGCAGGGTGGCCACCGTCGTCCTCGGCGGCGTCCTGGTGCTCACCGGGTGCACCTCGTTCGCCGAGCGGGCCGCCGACGTCGCCGACGCCGCCGCGGCGACCC
>JAOPVM010000164.1 GCA_025966215.1 Klenkia sp. | reverse complement strand
ACGAGGTCATCTGCGCCTTCGGCCGGCTGGGGACGACGTTCGCCTGCTCCAAGTTCGGCTACGTGCCGGACATGATCACCTGCGCCAAGGGGATGACCTCGGGCTACTCCCCCATCGGCGCGATGATCGCCAGCGACCGGGTGATGGAGCCCTTCCTGCGCCCCGGCGTCTCCTTCCCGCACGGCTACACCTTCGGCGGGCACCCCGTCTCGGCCGCTGTCGGGCTGGCCAACCTGGACCTGTTCGAGGCCGAGGGGCTCAACCAGCACGTGCTGGACACCGAGCACGACTTCCGCCGCACCCTGGAGAAGCTGACCGACCTGCCGATCGTGGGCGACGTCCGCGGCGACGGGTTCTTCTACGGGATCGAGATGGTCAAGGACAAGGCCACCAAGGAGACCTTCGACGACGCCGAGAGCGAGCGCCTGCTGCGCGGGTTCCTCTCCCAGGCCCTCTTCGACGCCGGCCTCTACTGCCGCGCCGACGACCGCGGCGACCCGGTCATCCAGCTCGCCCCGCCGCTCATCGCCGGCCAGGCCGAGTTCGACCTCATCGAGCAGACCCTGCGCAGCGTCCTCACCGAGGCCTGGTCCCGCCTGTAGTGCCGTCCCCAGCGTGGATCAGGTGACCTGATCCAAAGCTGTCCGCCCTCACCAACGCTGGTGAGGGCGGAGAGACGGTGATCAGGTCACCTGATCCACGCTGCGCGACCGGTCACTCGGGTTCGGCGGGGACGCAGAGGACCGGGCGGGTCGACAGGTGCAGCAGCTTGTAGGCCACCGACCCCAGGAACGCCCCGCGCAGCGGGCTCTCGCCGTACGTGCCCACGACGATCACCCGGGCGTCGTGCCGGTCGGCCGAGGCCAGCAGGGCCGGCACCGGCTTCTCGTCCACCACCTCGACGACGGTCCGCACCCCGGCGACCTCGGCTTCGGCCACGGCGTGCCCGACCGCCGTCCGGCCGATCTCGGCGAGGGCCTTGCCGTGCTCACCGGCCTCCTCGCCGACCACGCCGGGCGGGGCGGCGCCGTAGACGAGCACCAGCTCCTCGTCCAGCTTGACGGCCAGGTCGATGGCCAGGCCCAGGGCGCGGCGGGCGCCGGGGGACTCGTCGTAACCCAGAACGATGCTCACTCAGATCTCCCAGACGGTCACGGGGCGGGGTCCTCGACGGCTGCTGCGGAGCGGCCGGCGGCGATGTCGGCCTGCAGGCGCTCGGCCGTCGTCGTCCGCTCGGCCCAGAACCGGGCGTCCTTGAGCCGCCAGACGAACATGAACACGACGCCGACGAGGAAGATGCCGATCCCGATGACCAGCGGCGGGCCCACCCCGAACCAGGACACCCCGCTGTAGGAGTTCGCCGGGTCGGCCAGGTCGCCGATGGACTCGACCAGCAGCCAGATGAGCAGCAGCGATCCGATCACCGGTCCGACACCGATGAGGAGGAGGTCCTTCACGCTGCGGGTCAGCTGGCGCCGGTGGAACACCGCGCAGGCGATCCCGGTGAGGGAGTAGTAGAAGGCGATCAGCAGCGAGAGCGCGGTGAGGGAGTCGAACAGCGCGTTCTCGCTGATCAGGTTGACCCCCAGGTACCAGGCGATCGCGATCGCCGCGACGGTCCAGGTGGACACGTCCGGGGTGCGGAAGCGCGGGCTGATCCGGGCCAGGGACGACGGCATCGCGTGCCGCCGCGCCATCGACAGCCCGGTGCGGGACGCCGGCAGGATCGTCGTCTGGGTGGAGGCGATCGCCGAGGTGGACACCGCGGCCAGCAGCACCCAGTCCCAGGGGCCCATCACCTCGGTGGCCAGGGTGGCGAAGATCGTCTCCTCCTCACCCGACCGGTCGGCGAGGAACGCCGTGCCGAAGTAGCTGAGGATCGCGATGGTGACGCCCAGGTAGGTCACCAGCAGCACGACGGTGGACACGATCGCGGCCTTGCCGGGGGTGGACGCGGAGTCCTGGGTCTCCTCGGTCAGGTTGACCGCGGACTCCCAGCCCCAGTAGATGAACACGCCGAGCAGCAGCCCCCCGGTCAGCGCGGCCCCACCGGCACCGAAGGGGTTCAGCCAGGACAGCGACGGCGTGAGGCCACCGCCCTCCACGCCGTCCACGCCGTTCCCGGACAGGCCCTTGACCAGGGCGATCCCGGCGAAGACCAGCAGCGCGCCGACCTGGGCGATGATCAGGCCGTTCTGCAGCTTGGCGCTGAACTCGGTGCCGATCACGCAGACCGCGGTCATCGCGATGATCAGCAGCACGGTCAGCGTGCGGACGACGAAGGTGTTGCCGGCCAACCCGTCCAGCTGCAGGGCCAGCAGCCCGAACCGGACGCCGACGTCGGCGAGGGACCCGATGACCAGCACCCCGGTCATCGCGATGGCCCAGCCGCCCAGCCAGCCGATCCACGGCCCCATCGCCCGGGTGACCCAGGAGAACGTCGTCCCGCAGTCCTGGTCGGCCCGGTTCAGGTAGTAGAAGGCCGAGGCGATGAGCAGCATCGGCACGAACGAGGCGAGGAAGACTCCCGGGGCGTACACCCCGACCAGCGCGACGACGGCCCCGACGACGGCGGCCAGCGAGTAGGCCGGGGAGGTCGACGCGAGCCCGATGACCAGTGCGTCGACGAAGCCGATCGCGCCGGACTTCAGCTGTGCGGGTGCCTCCGTCCGCGGCATCGGCGTGCTCACCGGGTGGTCCCTGACTCGGTCATGCGACGGTTATCGCAGGTGGAACCCGTCGCCACAAGGGTTTCCCGTGTTACGAGTTGGCGCAGCGACGGATGCCGTCGCGAAGGCGCTGGTCCTCACCTAGGGTCGGCGCCACCTGCGAGAGAGGACCACCATGCGCATCCTGTTGGTCGGAGCCGGCGGCGTCGGCAGCGCCTTCGCCGCCATCGCCGCCCGCCGCGACTTCTTCGAGGCCGTCGTGGTGGCCGACTACGACGGGGCGCGCGCCGAGAAGGTGGTCGCCGCCGCCGGGGCCGATGCGCGGTTCAGCGCCGTGGGGTCGCTGGACGCCGGGGACGAGGCCGCGGTGGCGGCGCTGCTGACCGAGCGCGGCTGCGACGTGCTGATGAACGCCGTCGACCCGCGGTTCGTGATGCCCTTGTTCCGGGCCGCGCTGTCGGCCGGGGCGACCTACCTGGACATGGCCATGTCGCTGTCCCAGCCGCACCCGGAGAACCCGTACACCGAGACCGGGGTGAAGCTCGGGGACGAGCAGTTCGCCCTCGCCGGCGAGTGGGAGTCCGCCGGACGGCTCGCGCTGGTCGGCATGGGCGTGGAACCCGGGTTGTCCGACGTGTTCGCCCGCTACGCCGCCGACCACCTCTTCTCCTCGATCGACGAGCTCGGGGTGCGCGACGGCGCGAACCTGGAGGTCGAGGGCTTCGAGTTCGCCCCGTCGTTCTCCATCTGGACCACGATCGAGGAGTGCCTGAACCCCCCGGTGGTCTACGAGGAGGGCCGCGGGTTCTTCACCACCGCGCCGTTCAGCGAGCCAGAGGTGTTCCCGTTCCCCGAGGGCATCGGCCCGGTCGAGTGCGTGAACGTCGAGCACGAGGAGGTGCTCCTCATGCCGCGCTGGGTGGACGCGAAGCGGGTCACCTTCAAGTACGGCCTGGGCACCGAGTTCATCGACGTCCTCAAGGCACTGCACAAGGTCGGCCTGGACAAGACCGCACCGGTGTCGGTGAAGGGCGTGCAGGTCAGCCCGCGCGACGTCGTCGCCGCCTGCCTGCCCGACCCGGCCACCCTCGGTGCGGCGATGACCGGCAAGACCTGCGCCGGGCTGTGGGTCTCGGGCACCGGCACGGACGGCGAGCCCCGGCAGGTCTACCTCTACCACGTGGTCGACAACGAGTGGTCCATGCGCGAGTACGGCCACCAGGCCGTGGTCTGGCAGACCGCGGTGAACCCCGTCGTCGCCCTCGAGCTGGTCGCCGCCGGCACCTGGAGCGGGTCCGGCGTGCTCGGCCCGGAGGCCTTCGACAGCCGGCCGTTCCTGGACCTGCTCACCGAGTACGGCTCCCCGTGGGGCATGCGCGAAGGCGGCTGACCCGCTGCCCCGTCGCTCAGGGACCGCGCGGGGGGCCTCAGGCGGTGGGGCGGCGGGCGCCGGCGTAGCCGGGCTTGTCCACGCTGGTGACGGCGACCGGGCGGCCGGTGACGCTGGCGTGGACCATCATCCCGCCGCCGATGTACATGCCCACATGGCTGACCGGTGAGTAGAAGAACACCAGGTCACCGGGCTGCAGGTCGGCGCGGGAGACCGCGGCGCCCATCCCGGACTGGGTGCGGCTGGAGTGCGGCAGGGAGACCCCGGCGGCGGCGTAGGCGAACTGGGTCAGGCCGGAGCAGTCGAAGCCGTCGGGCCCGGACGCGGCGACCACGTAGGGCTTGCCGACCTGGGCCAGCGCGGTCTGCACGGCGATCGCGGCAGCCTCGGTCGGGGCGGCGGCGGGCGCGGCGGCAGCGGCCGCAGCGGTCTGGGCGCCGGAGACCTCGGGGCCGGCGACGGCGGTGGCG
>JAOPVM010000141.1 GCA_025966215.1 Klenkia sp. | reverse complement strand
GGTCGCGCCCACCGCGGCGCGAGCGAGGCGCACGGCCCGGGGACCCAGCGGGGCGGTGCGGTCGAGGTCCGCCGCAGCCCGCGGCGTCGGCGCACCGTCACCGCCTACCGCGAGGACGACCGCACGGTCGTGCTCATCCCGGCCTCCTTCAGCGCGGCCGAGGAGCGCCGCTGGGTGGCCCAGATGGTGGCCAAGCTGGAGACCCGGGAGGACCGGCGGCGCCGCACGCTGGGCAGTGACGACGAGCTCGCCCTGCGGGCCCGGCAGCTCTCCGAGGCCCACCTGGGCGGCGTGCTGCCCAGCAGCGTGCGCTGGGTGGACAACCAGCACCGCCGCTGGGGCTCCTGCACCCCCGCCGACCGCACGATCCGGCTGTCCAGCCGGCTGCGCGGGATGCCGGAGTACGTCGTGGACTACGTGCTGGTGCACGAGCTCGCCCATCTGGTCGAGCCTGCGCACGACGATGCCTTCTGGGCCCTGGTCGGCCGTTACCCCCGGGCCGAGCGGGCGCTGGGCTTCCTCGAGGGCGTCGAGTCCCGGCTCGGTGCCGCCCCCCACGGGGACGAGGGCGACACCGACTGAGCGCTCAGCCCTTCGAGGGCTCGTCGCCGGGGGAGTCGTCGCCGTCGGTGGGCCCGGCCGAGGGGTCCTGCAGGTCCAGGCCGGCGGTGAGCCGGTCGAACTCGTCCTGACCGTCGGCGTCGCGCTGGTCGCCGGACCCGGTGCCCTGCCTGCCCACGAAGTCCAGCGGCTCGTCGAGGTCGTCGGCGGTGGGCAGCAGGTCCGGGTGCGACCAGAGCCGATCGCGGGCGTCGCTGCCGTGCTGGGCGGTCATCGCGCCCCAGACCGTGGCGGCGTCACGCAGCCGACGCGGGCGCAGCTGCAGCCCGACCAGGGTGGCGAAGGTCTGCTCGGCCGGCCCGCCGGAGGCCCGCCGGCGGCGCATGGTCTCGGCCAGCGCCCCGTGCCCGGGCAGTCGCTTGCCGGCGGCCTCGGCGACGACGACGTCCACCCAGCCCTCGACCAGGGCCAGCAGGGTCTCCAACCGGCGCAGCGCCATCTGCTGCTCGGGGGTCTCGGCCGGCTCCAGGACGCCGCTGCCCAGCAGCTGCTGCAGCTTCTCCGGGTCCTGCGGGTCGAAGCCGCCCTCCATGCCGCCCATCGCGTCCTCCAGCCCCCGCTGGATCGCGTCGGCGTCGACGTGGATGCCACGGGCGTAGGCGTGCACGGCGTCGGCGAGCTGCTGGCGCAGCCACGGGACGTGGGCGAAGAGCCGCTGGTGGGCGGCCTCGCGCAGCGCCAGGAAGAGCCGGACCTCCTCCTCGGGGCGGTCCAGACCCTCGCGGAAGGCGTCGACGTTCTGCGGCACCAGGGCCGCGGTGCCGGCCGGGGCGAGGGGCAGGCCGACGTCGGTGCTGGTGACGACCTCGTCGGCGAGCCTGCCGAGCGCCTGCCCGACCTGGGCGCCGAACATCATGCCGCCCATCTGGCCCATCATCCCCGCCAGCGGACCGGCCATCGCCTGCGCCTCGGCCGGCAGCGCGGAGGTCATCGCGGCCACCACGCGCTCGGCCAGCGGGTCGATGAGCGCACCCCAGGCGGGCAGGGTCTGCTCGAGCCAGTCGACCCGCGACCACGCCACGGTGCGCTCGATCCCCGAGGGCATCTCGGTGGCCTGGTCCAGCCACAGGTCGGCCAGGCGCAGCGCCTCGGTGACCTCGCTCTGCTCGGCGGCGGACGTCGGCTGGTGCCCGGCGGCGAGCTGGCTGATCGCACCCTGGCGGGCCAGGTCCCAGTTGACCGGGCCGCCGGACCAGCTCATCAGCTTCTGCAGCTCGGCGAACAGCGGCATCTTGCCCAGCAGGTCCTCCGGTGAGCCGCCGCCGGCCCCGCCGAAGAGGGCGCCCAGCCCGAACGGGTCGTTCGGCTGCCCCCCCTGGCCGGAGTCGCCACGGCGCTCCGGGTCGCGGTCGGGCAGGCCGAATCCGAAGGGCACGTCGCTCATGGGACCCACGGTAACCGCGCCGGGGGGCCGCGACCCGCTCCCGCCGTCCGCTCTGGGCGGACACCCAGCCCGCGCTCCGAGCCTGCTCAGCTGCCGGCCCACGCCGGGTCGGTCACCTACTGTCGACGCCCGTGAGCCGTCGTGTGACCGTCCTCGTCGCCGGTGTCGTGCTGCTGCTGGGCTTCGGCCTGGTCGGCACGTTCCTGCCGGTGCCCTACGTGGCCCAGGTGCCGGGACCCACCTACAACACCCTGGGCGACGTCGACGGCAACCCGATCATCAGCATCGACGGTCGCGAACGCAACGACACCACCGGCAACCTCAACCTGACCACGGTGGGCGTGCCGCAGCGGCCGCTGACCCTGGTGGGGGCGGTCCAGGGCTGGTTCGACAGCGAGGTCAGCGTCGTCCCCCGGGACACCGTCTACCCGCCGGAGCAGACGGTGGAGGAGACCCAGGAGCAGAACCGGCAGGCCTTCCTGACGTCGGAGCAGTCGGCGAACGCCGCCGCGCTGTCCGAGCTGGGCTACCCGGAGAAGGTCGTCGTCCAGACCGTGCCCGAGGACTCCCCGTCGGCGGGCCTGCTCGAGCCCGGGGACGCGATCGAGAGCATCGCCGGCAC
>JAOPVM010000107.1 GCA_025966215.1 Klenkia sp. | reverse complement strand
CGGCGCCGGGCCCGGCCCCCGGCGGCCCGGCGGGCGGCGTCCACCACCGCCTCGCCGCGGGGCGACAGCCGGTAGCCGATGTCCAGGGACTCCGTGAGACCCAGCTCCTTGAGCTTGCGGACGTCGCGCTTGAACTCCGGCACGGGCCGCGCCACCTCGGCGGCCAGGTCGGGAGCCCGGCGCTCGGGGTGCGCGTCGACCAGGTGCAGGGTCTGCGCGGTCCACGGGCCGATCGACGAGGCCCGGTCGAGCCGGTCCAGTCGGGCCTGCAGCTGCGCGATCTCGGCGGGCGTGGGCGGGGTCCGGCGCAGCACCGCCCGGGGGTCCTCCCCGGCGAAGCGCAGGCCGACCCGGAACACCGGCCGCTGAGGGTGCGCGGCCAGTCCGCGGTGCACCGCGGCGAGGTCGGTGGCCCCGGCCCGCCGGGCGTCGTCCTCGGTCAGGTCGGCGAGCTCGACCTGCTCGACGGCGGTGACCTCGACCAGACCCACCCGGGTCCGCATCCTGGTGCCGGGCAGGACCCGCGGGCGGTCCCAGCGGCGGAAGGCCAGGTCCACGGTGCCGGCCAGGACCGCGTCGAGCTCGGCGGGGCTGATGCGCACGGCCTCACGTTAGGAGGTGACGTCCTTCGTGGTGAAGTTCGCCCACGCCGCCCCGAGCAGCACCACGACGTAGACCGCCTGCAGCCCGATGCCCCGCGCCACGTCCCGCCACAGGATCGGGTCCCGGAAGAAGTCCACGAAGGCGAGCCAGTACCGGGTCGGCAGGTAGGGCGCGATGGCCGAGGCGGCGTCCAGGGTGAACAGCAGCGAGGAGCCGATCAGCACCGCCAGCGCACCCAGGGTGGCCAGCTGCGGGGAGTCGGTGAGGGTGGAGAAGAAGAGCGCGAAGGCCGCGACCCCCAGCATCGAGATCGTCACGTAGCCGATGGCCAGCAGGGTGCGGCCGGCCACCTGCTCGGGGGTCAGCACGGTGCCCGACAGCCCGGTCGAGGCGGCCAGCGGCTGGACCTCGAAGAGCGTGGTCCCCACCAGGTAGCCGACCGCGGCGACGATCACCACCGTGACCAGCACGAACGCGATGACGGCGACGAGCTTGGCCACCAGCAGCCGGGTCCGGCCGGCCGGGCGGGCCAGCAGGTAGCGCAGCGTCCCGCCCTGCGCCTCGCCGGCGATGGAGTCCCCGGCCACGACGGCGACCGCGATCGGCAGGAACAGCGGCAGCACGATGGCCAGCGCGGCCAGCGGGAACAGCGTGCCGTTGGTGAGCACCGCCGACAGGAACGCCGGGCCCTCCCCCGGCCGGGGCGCCAGGTCGGTGAGCACCAGCAGGACGGCGACCAGCACGGGCAGGGCGTTGAGCAGCCCGATGGTGATCCAGGTCCGAGGACGGCGGAACAGCTTGGTCAGCTCGACGCCGATCACCGGTGCGCCTCCACCCGGTCGGCGGAGGTGCCGGCCGCGGCGAGCACGACCTCCTCCAGGGACGGACGCTGCAGCCGAAGCCCGGTGACCGGCACCCCGGCGGCCACCAGCGCGGCGTTGACCTCGGCGGGGTCGGCGCCCCGGACCACGGCGGTGCCGCCGTCCGCGCTCAGCACCCGGTCACCCAGCACCGTGCGCACCCGCTGCGGGTCGGGGGTCTCCACCACGGTGGCGCCGGTGGGCGCGGTGAGCGTGGCCAGGTCGTCCTGGACCACCACCCGACCGCGGTCCAGCACGCCGACCCGGGTGGCCAGCTGTTCGATCTCGGCCAGCAGGTGGCTGGAGAGGAAGACGGTGGTGCCGGTGGAGTTCAGGTCCAGCAGCAGGGTGCGGATCTCGTGGATGCCCTGGGGGTCCAGGCCGTTGGTGGGCTCGTCGAGGATCAGCAGGTCCGGACGACGCAGCAGCGCCCCGGCCAGCCCGAGCCGCTGGCGCATCCCCAGGGAGTAGGCCCGCACCGGGCGCCTGCCCACCCCGCTCAACCCCACCTGCTCGAGCACCTCACCCACCCGCTGCTTCCTGGACCGGCGCGAGCCACCCGGGCCCGCGGCGTCCAGCAGACGCAGGTTGGCCGTGCCCGACAGGTGCCCGTAGGCGGCCGGGCCCTCGATCAGCGCACCCACCCGGGGCAGCACCTCCCGGGAGGCCTTCGGCATCCGCTGGCCGAGCACCCGCACCTCGCCCTTCGTGGGCAGCACCAGGCCCAGCAGCATCCGCACCGTCGTCGTCTTGCCCGAGCCGTTGGCGCCCAGGAAGCCGTAGACGTCGCCGGCCCGGACGTCGAGGTCGATGCCGTCCACCGCGTGCACCGCGCCGTAGCGCTTCTGCAGGCCGTGGGTGGCGATCACGGTCTCGGTCATCGGGCTCCTGCCCGCTGCAGGTCGGCGGCCGCGGCCCCGAGCGCGTCGAGGGTGACGGTGCCGGCGAGCAGGTAGACCCCGCCGCCGCCCCGTCGCTGGCTGGTCCCGGCGACCATCAGGGCCAGCGGGCCGGAGGTGATCCGCACGCCGAGGTCGTCGACCACGGCACCCGGGGTGGCCTCGAGCTGGGCCCGCAGGCCCTGGGAGGACCGGCCGGGCAGCGCGGTCACCGACAGCACCGTGATGCCCGAGCCGTAGGCGCCGATCTGCGCCGGGACGCCGTCGACGGACCGGCGGGAGAGCCCGGCCAGCACGTCGGGCAGCGCGGCCCGGTCGCCCCGGCCGAGGTCGACGTCGGTGAGCTCCCGGTCGGAGCTGATCGAGGCGTCCGCGGGCGGGGAGAACGCCGTCGTCGCCGCCGTGGGGGTGGCGGTGCTGAGGTCCAGGAAGCGGGTGTCCAGCGCGGGGACGGCCGTGTCGGCACTGCGGACGACCACGCGCAGCGGCAGGCCGGTCGCCCCGTCCACCCAGACGTCGACGGCGCTGACCGAGGCCGCGTCGTCGGCCGGGGTGTAGCGCAGGCCCAGGGCGTCCCGGCCGGCCACGCGGACCGGGTCGGTGCGGGTGAGCTCGGCGTCGGTGGCCTCCGACAGCAGCCGCACCCCCAGCGCGCTGGGCAGCAGGTCCGGGGCGGTGGGC
>JAOPVM010000100.1 GCA_025966215.1 Klenkia sp. | reverse complement strand
ATGCCGCCCTGCCGGGGCGGGAAGTCGTTGGTGACGACGAGGGTGCGACTCATCCGCGGTCCCGGGACCAGTCCTCGGCGAAGGCGACCCGCTGCGCAGCGGTCGGGTGCGACCCGAAGAACCACTGCCAGGCCACGGGCGGATCGGGGTCGGAGAGGTTGGTGCTGGCCAGCCGCCGCTGCATGGACACGAACGCCTCGGCATCACCGGTGAGGTCCAGGGCGTGCAGGTCGGCCCGCGCCTCGATCTGCCGGGAGACCAGGTTCTGGACCGGTGTACCGACCAGCCCTCCCGCGGCGAGCAGGAAGAGGATCAACGGCAGTGCACGGGGGTCGCCCGGTGCCTCGGCGCCCGCCCGGCGCAGCAGCGGCGTCCAGGACAGCAGCCAGCCGAACATCGCCGTGGCCGCTGCCGCCCCGAGGGCCCCGGTCAGCGTGCCGGTGAGGACGTCGCCGTTGACCACGTGACCCAGTTCGTGGGCCACGATCGACTCGATCTCCTCGTCGGGCAGCTGGTCGAGCACCGTGTCGTAGACGACGATCCGCCGGGTGCCGCCGAAGCCGGACACGTAGGCGTTCAGCGCGGTCGTCCGCCGGGACGCGTCCGAGACCAGTACATCCTGCACCGGGACACCGCTCCGGTCGGCCAGCGCGAGCAGGTCGGTACGCAACTCACCGGCGGGCAGCGGCTCGATCCTGTTGAACGCCGGCTCGATGACCAGCGGGTACAGGAACGACGCGACCACGACGAACCCGGCGGCGGTTCCGGCCGCCCACGCCCACCACATGCGCGGAGCCCGGCGGATCAACCAGAGGACCGCCGTCAGCGCGAGGGCCGTGATCACCGCACTGATGGCCGCGGAGACGGCGACGTCGCGCACCCACAGCCCCCAGGTCCGGGTGGAGAGGCCGTAGCGGTGCCGCACGACCTCGGCGTAGGCCCCGATCGGGAGGGTGACCAGCCGGCCCACCACGACGAGAGCGACGACGCCGAGCAGGATCTGGGCCGCCCGCCGGCCACCGAGCGGGCGCGCCACGGCCGTCACCAACCGGGCACCCAGCGGTGTGAGACCCAGCACGGCCGAGACGGCGAGACCCAGCACCAGGGAGGTCAGCGAGGCCGGCCGCAGGGCGGCGGCGAAGGACTCCGCCCGATCGACCTGCTCGGCGGAGAGGCCGGCGGTCGGGTCGACCGGGGTGAACCCGCCGGGCGGCTCGGGCAGCAGCTGCCACGGCGTCCGCAGCGCGATGACGACGACGAGCGCGATGCCCAGGACGGCCGCGACGGCCAGCGCGGCGCGAGCGCTTCCCCGACCCGCCCGGCTCATCGGCGCCATCCTAGTGAGGGGACCTCCTGCTCCCGCCACGTGCGGGCGCGGCGGAACGGCACGGGTCGCAACGGACGACGAGGGCCGGTGATCTCCGCGGAGGTCACCGGCCCTCGGCCGCGTCGTGCTCGGGTCAGGCGACCCGTCGGGCCCCGCTGAAGTCGTCCATCATGTACTCCACGCTGGACACCTTGACCGGTGAGCCGGACGTCGAGGCGTGCACCATCTGGCCGTTGCCGATGTACATGCCCACGTGGCTGACCGGGCTGTAGAAGAACAGCATGTCACCGGGCTGCAGCGCCGACGCGGACACCGAGCTGCCCATCTGCGACTGCATGCCACTGGAGTGCGGCAGGCTGATGCCGGCTGCCGAGTAGGCGTACTGCATGAGCCCGGAGCAGTCGAAGGAGTCGGGGCCACCTGCGCCCCAGACATAGGGATCGCCCACCTGGGCCAGCGCCGTGTTCACCGCCACCTGCGCGGCACCGCTCGCGGCGGCGACCGGGGCAGCGGGCACCGCGACCGCCGTTCCGCCGTGCGCCTCCACGACCTGCCGCTGCTGCGGCACGCTCAGGGCGTCGTACTGGCGCTCGTAGTCGGCGATCTTCGCCTCGAGCTCGGTCTGCTGGGCCTTGATCTCGTCGTAGGCCTCCTGCGCCTTGTCAGCAGCCGCGTCCGCCCTGGCTCGGGCGTCCTGCGCCTCCTCGCCGGCCTGGGCGACCTCGACGACGAGGTCGTTGGTGTGACCGGCGATGGCATCGAGCGTGCCGATCTGGGAGACGAAGTCGTCGACCGAGTCGCTGGTCAGCAGGATGTCGAGCTGGCTGAGGTTGCTGCCGGTGTAGGCGGTGCGGGCCAGTTCGCGGATCTGGACGTCCAGGGCGTCGAGACGCTGCTCGGCGTCCGCCGCGTCCTCCTCGGCGCTGGTGACTGCGGCCTTCTTCCGCTCGAGGTGGACCTTGGCGGTGTTCAGCTCCTCGGTGACCACCTCGAGCTCGTGGCTCGCCTCGGCGACGAGGGCGGTGGCCCGCTGGGGAGTGGTGACCGCACCCGGTTCGGCGCCGGCCGTGCCGGGCAGGACGGTGAAGGTCAGGACCGCGGTGGCTCCGACGAGGAGACCGGTGCGGGTCCGGACGGCGCGACGGGCGCCCGGACGACCGGCCGTGGAATCGGTGTGGAAAAGCTGTCGGGCATGCGTGATCACAGCGTGAGGGGTCGCCACGTGCGGCGGCTCTCCGTTTCTTCCTCTGCGACCGCCTACCGAGTTAGCTGACGGGTTCGGGCTGGGAAGTCTGGCCCTATCCCCTGCGCGCCGGCATGCCGGTCCGCAGGGGAACTCACCCCAGAACTGCGGTGGGTCCCCGGCTCACCTCTGACGCCCGAAGGCGCCGTCCGGTGATTAGGCGGTGCCGACCGAGGTCACCCGAAACAGGCGACGACCACCCGGCCGATCGGCGACCACCGTACGACCGTGATGCGGCTGTGACAAACCGGGGTCTCTGGGAACTGTGTGGCGAAGCT
>JAOPVM010000091.1 GCA_025966215.1 Klenkia sp. | reverse complement strand
TGGCGCCGGTGCACCCGCTACGGCCCGGTCGCGTCGTCGCCGCCCGCACGCCCACCCCGGCCGGCTGGCAGCACAGCGCCGTCGTGGGTCTCGACGACGACGACATCGGGTTCGCCGACATCGACGTCTACGCACCCCGCACCGCCACCGGCTGAGACGTCCGGCCCCCCTGTGGGGCCGGGGCCGGTGGGCGGTAGGCTGACCGGCGAAGGGGCTGTGGCGCAGTCCGGTAGCGCACCTCGTTCGCATCGAGGGGGTCAGGGGTTCAATTCCCCTCAGCTCCACCCCGACACCACCCAGGCCGGGTCCCGCGAGGGGCCCGGCCTGGGTCGTTCTCAGCCCGCGCTGCGGAAGTCCGCCGCCCGCTTGGCCCGGAACGCCCCGACGCCCTCGACGGCCTCGGCGTCGGCAGCCGACTCCACGATCAGCCGGGCCTCCTCGTCGAGCTGGGCGTCCAGCGTGGTGGTGGCCGCCTGGCGGACCAGCCCGCGGGTGCGCACCATCGCCCGGACCGGCCCGGCCGCCACCTGGTGGGCCAGCGTGACCGCCGCCGAGGTCAGCTCCTCATCGTCCACCAGTCGGCCGACCAGGCCGTGGAGGTGGGCGTCGGCGGCGCTCAGCGTGCCGTTGGTGAGCATCAGGTCCAGCGCCCGCGGGGCACCCAGGGTGCGGGCCAGGGCCCACGAGCTCCCGCCGTCCGGGGAGAGCCCGATCGCGCCGTAGGCAGGACGGATCTTCGTCGACCGGGCGGCGAGGACCAGGTCGCAGGCCCCGAGGAGCCCGACCCCGGCTCCGGCCACTGCACCCTGCACACCGGCCACCACCGGGACCGGGCAGCTCACCACCCGGCGGACGACGTCGTGCCAGCGGTTCGCCAGGGTGCCGATGAACGCCGCCATGTCCGCAGCGGCCGCCATCCCGGCGATGTCCCCGCCGACGCAGAACCGGGTGCCCGCGCCCAGGAGCAGGACGGTCCGGGTGTCGGCGGGTCGGTCGTCGAAGGCCGCCACCAGGGCGTCGGCCATCGGGACGTCGATGGCGTTGCCGGCGTCCGCCCGGTCCAGGGTCACCCGCCAGACGTCGCCGTCGACCTCGGTGCTGACTCGTCGCTGAGTGCTCTCCATGCCGGGGACGGTAGGGCAGCTCACCGCCACCGGACTCGTCGGCCACCTCGCCCGCGACGTCGTCCGCCGTGCCGTGACCGGGTGACCGTCCTCGTCCGTGCCGGCCACGGCCCGGGCCAGCATCGGTGCCCGGTCGACAGCACCGCGACCCCGGCCAGGACGGCGACGGGTGTGAGGCCGCCGCCCACGGCGCAGAGGAAGCCGTAGGCCGCCGACGCGACCGGGCGCCCGACGGGGGGAGACCAGCGCGGCGGCCTGGGTGGTGAGGGCAGGGCAGCGCCGGTCGCCTCGGCGCCGTCGTCGTCCCGGTGCGACAGGGGCTCGGCCCGCCGGGCCGCCCGGGTGGGACCGGCCTGCCGGAGGGTGGACAGCGTCGCTGCCCACCGGGTGTGCAACGCGACTACGTGCGGGACACCCTCAGAACCAGGACGGGAACCACATGCGCTGGACCCACTCGGCGTAGGACAGCGGTTGGCCGGTGAGCACCGGGTAGAAGAACACGAAGGTCATCGCGACGACGGCCAGGTAGAGACTGACCGCGCCGAGTCCGAGCCAGCGGCGGAACTGGGTGGCGCGGGGCGGGCCCAGCACGTCCTGGAGCGCGAGCACCACGGCCAGGATGAAGAACGGCACGACCGGGGCCATGTAGAAGACGAACATCGTCCGCTCGAGGTTGACGAACCAGGTCAGCCACCCGGCGGCGATGCCGACGGCGATCGTGGTCGCGGCCGGGTCGTGTCGGGCGACGATCCGCCACACCAACCAGAGCATCGCCGGGGCGAAGGCGAACCAGAGCGTGGGGGTGCCGACCATCAGGATGTAGCGCACCACCTGGTCGCCCGCGGAGTCGGTGAGCCCCTGCGGGTTCCACAGCAGGATGGGCCGGCCGTCGATCAGCCAGGACCACGGCCCGGACTCCCACGGGTGCGGCGTGGACAGCCCGCTGTGGAAGCTCAGCCACTCACCGTGCATGTGCCACAGCGAGCGCAGTGCGCCCGGCACGAACCCGAACGACGTGTCCGGGTTCTGCTCGGCCCAGTGCCGGCCCTGCGCGTTCTCGGCCAGGAACCACTGCGTGAAGCTGGCCAGGTAGGTCAGCACCGGGACGACGGCCAGCGCCCACAGCGCCCCGGGCAGCCCGCGGCGCAGCACCGTGCGGGTGGGGCTGGCGACACCGGCCTCCCGCCAGGCCGCCCGGTCCCAGAACAGGGTGAGGACGGCGAAGAACGCCAGGAAGTAGACCCCGGACCACTTGACCGACGCCGCGCAGCCGAGGAGCACCCCCGCGGCGATCCGCCAGCCCCGGGGACCCAGCGCGAAGTCCCGGACCGGCCTGGTCAGCCCCGCCGTGCGGTCGCGCACCCGCTGTCTGGTGCGGTCCCGGTCGACCACCAGGCAGGCCACCGCGCAGACCACGAAGACCTGCAGGAAGACGTCGAGCAGCCCGATCCGGCCCAGCGTGAAGGAGAACCCGTCCAGCGCCAGCAGCAGCCCGGCGATCAGCCCGAGCAGCGTCGACCCGGTGAGCCGGCGGGCCAGCCGGACCAGCACGACCACGGCGATCGTCCCCGCGATGACGCTGGGGATGCGCCAGCCGAAGGAGTCGTGACCGAAGAGCCGGATGCCCCCGGAGATGAGGACCTTGCCCAGCGGCGGGTGGACGATGAACGTGTAGCCGCGGTTGTACTCGTACCCCCACTCGATCATCTCGTTCGCCTCGGGCGGGTAGTACGCCTCGTCGAAGAGCAGGTCGTCGGGGTAGCTGAGGTCCCACAGTCGGGCCACGAACGTGGCGATCCCGAGCACCGCGGTGAGCACCCACGACAGCAGCCGGTCCGTCGGCAGCGGCGGGGTCCACTGCCGGGCCGGACGACGGGGGGCCCGCCGGTGCGCCGGCGGGGGCCCGTCGTCCACCCGTTCCGGGGCCAGCACCGCCATGCGCGCCAGGGTAGGTGAAGGACCCGCCCGCCCCCCGGCACTCGCAGGCTCGCAGCGGGACCCTGCAGACGGGCCGGAGGAGCGTGGTGACAGGCTCCTGCGGTGGCTGGACGACTGGTGCTCGGTGGCGCACCCCTGGGTCAGCCCGGGGACGTCGGACCCCGGCTGCGCCAGGCGATGGCCGATGCCGACGTGCTGGCCTGCGAGGACACCCGGCGGCTGCACCGGCTCGCCCAGGACCTCGAGGTGCGCTTCACCGGCCGGGTGGTGACCTTCCACGAGACCGTCGAGACCTCCCGGCTGCCCGGCCTGGTCGCCGCGATGGAGGCCGGGCAGACCGTCCTGCTCGTCACCGACGCCGGGATGCCCTCGGTCTCCGACCCGGGCTACACGCTGGTGCGGGCCGCCGTCGACGCCGGCATCGAGGTCACCTCGGTGCCCGGCCCGTCCGCCGTCACCACCGCGCTGGCGGTCTCCGGGCTGCCCTGCGACCGGTTCTGCTTCGAGGGCTTCCTGCCGCGCCGCGGCCGCCGCACCGCCTTCACCGCGCTGCTCGCCGAGCCCCGCACGATGGTCTTCTTCGAGTCCCCGCACCGGCTTGCCGACGCGCTGCTGGACGCCGCGGCCGTGCTCGGTGACGACCGGCCGGCCGTGGTCTGCCGCGAGCTGACCAAGACCCACGAGGAGGTCGTGCGCGGCACCCTCGGCTCACTGGCCGTCTGGGCCGCCGAGGGCGTGCGCGGGGAGATCACCCTCGTCGTCGCCGGCGCCCCCGCAGGCCCGGTCGACCTCACCCCCGCCGAGCTCGCCGCCGAGGTCGCCCGCGAGGAGGCCGCCGGCGAGACCCGCAAGGACGCCATCCGCGCCGTCGTCACCCGCACCGGCCTCCCCAAGCGCGTCGTCTTCGACGCCGTGGTCGCCGCGAAGCCCGCACCCCCCTGACCCCGCCCGCCCGCCGCGGGAGGGGTACCCCCACCCACCCTCTCGAGCCTCGATACGTCGGGAGGGGTACCCCTGCCGCGGTCAGCCGGCGGCGCGCAGCTGCGCGACTCGCACTCGGTACACCGCAAGCACCCGGGCCCGCACGCCCTCTGGGTCCCGGAGGACCTCGGCGTAGGTGAAGCGCAGCACCAACCAGCCCATCGAGGCGAGGACGGCGTCGCGCCGGAGGTCGGCCTGCCGGTCCTCCGGCGAGGTGTGGAACGCCGCGCCGTCGAGCTCCACGGCGAGCATCGCCTCCTTCCACGCCCGGTCCAGGTGGCGTGTGATGCCGTCCGGACAGGGGACCGGCACCTGTCCGCGGCTGCGCGGCAGAGACCGGTGCCGGAACACCCCGAGCACGCCCAGCGCCTCGAGTTCGCTCCGGACGCCGTCCGCGAACAGGTCCAGGGCCTCCCGCAGCTGGCGGTGACCGCCGACGTTCCCGCGTCTGTCGAGCGACCGCCCGACGTCTCGCGGGTCGAGGTCGGTGCGGCGCAGCACGTCCAACAGGACGGGACGACGCTCGGTGGCCGCCATCAGGGGCCAGCTGTCCACGAGGCTGGTGGGGAGGTCGGTGACGGCCAATCCGCGTACCGGCTCGAGGGTCCCGACGTCGAAGTTGCGTCGGCGGTGGACCAGCAGGCCTGGTCCCCCCGCGTGTTTCCGGTCGTGGTCGATGGTCACGTGCACCGCGCCTCGGTGCTCACGCAGGCCGCGCACCGCCAGGGCCGTCGTGTGACTGAGCGCGGCACCCGGACCGACGCACAGCAGCGCCGCGTGCAGCCGGCGGTCGCCCGTCGCAGCGTTGCCCCGCGCCGTGTAGACGTGGGGGAAGACCCGCAGCAGCTGTCGCCGGCGGACCCAACCGTCGACCGCGGCTGGGGACGCCAGGTCCAGCAGGCCCCGTCGGGTGGCGAGACCGTGGTTCGTGACGAGCAGTTCGAGCACGACTCGGGGCAGGCGTCCGTCGTCCATGGCGGGAGGGTCGCCCACGCCGACCCGTCGTGGCGGCGTCCCGTCCGACCTGTGGACGACCGGGTGGCCTGTGGATGCCCCGCTCACCCAGCGGGAGGGGTACCCCTACCCACCCACACGAGGCCCGTCGGGGTGGGTGGGGGTACCCCTCCCGCGGGTCGGGGGAGCGGCGGCCGCTACAACCAGCCGCTGCGCTTGAAGCCGCGCCAGAGCAAGGTGCAGGCGGTCAGCATCACGAGGAGGACCAGCGGGTAGCCGAAGGTCCACGTCAGCTCGGGCATGTGCTCGAAGTTCATCCCGTAGACGCCGGCGATGGCGGTGGGGACGGCGATGATGCCGGCCCAGGCCGAGATCTTGCGCATGTCCTCGTTGTCGGCCAGCGAGGTGCGGGCCAGGGACGCCTGCAGGATCGAGGTGAGCAGCTCGTCCAGGGCGGCGATCTGGTCGCGCACCCGGATGGTGTGGTCGTGCACGTCGCGGAAGTAGGACCGCATCGGGTCGGGGACGACGTCGCCGGTGCGCTCGGACAGCGCGTGCAGCGGGAGGTCCAGGGGCGTGACCGCCCGGCGCAGCTGCATCAGCTCGCGCTTGAGCTGGTAGAGCCGCGGGATGTCGTCGGTGCGCTGGGGGGAGAAGACCGAGGCCTCGAGTTCGTCGACGTCCTCCTCGACGGCGGCCGCGACCTCCACGTAGTGGTCCACGACGAGGTCGGCGACGGCGTAGAGCACCGCTGACGGACCGTGGCAGAGCAGGTCGGGCTGCTCCTCCAGCCGCTTGCGCAGCTCGGCGAGTCCGCCGTGCTGGCCGTGCCGGACGGTGATCACGTGGTGCTCACCGATGAAGACCATCACCTCGCCGGTGTCCACCACCTCGCTGGTCGAGGTCAGTTCCTCGTGTTCGACGTAGGCCGCGGTCTTGAGCACCATGAACAGGCCGTCGTCGTACCGGTCGAGCTTGGGCCGTTGGTGGGCGTAGACGGCGTCCTCGACGGCGAGGGGGTGCAGGCCGTACTGCGCGGCGATCGACTCGAACTCGGCCTCGCTGGGCTCGGCCAGCCCCAACCAGACGAAGCCGTCGCGCTCGGTGGCCACCCGCAGTGCGTCCTCGACCGGGACGTCGGGCACCCGGTGGCCGTCGACGTACACCCCACAGCCGACGACGGGGCCGCCGGAGGCCCGCAGCGGGGCCGGGTGCAAGGGCCGGCCCGCGGGCCGCGGGACGTGCCGGGGGCGCGGGCGCGGGGCCCGCGCGTCGGTGCTGGTCATCGCTCTCCTCCGACGGCGGGACGACGGCGAGCGTAGGCGTGCGGGGCGGGGTGACGCATGGCACTCTCCCGTTGCATCGATCAACCACGGGCCGAGGGGGAGTCACATGGCCGTCGCCAACGGCAGGCGGGTCAAGAGCGTCGAGGACTCGATCGCCGACACCGAGGAGCCCGAACACCAGCTCAAGAAGAACCTCTCCGGTCTGGACCTCACGGTCTTCGGCGTGGGCGTGATCATCGGCACGGGCATCTTCGTGCTCACCGGCGAGGTGGCCCAGACGACGACGGGGCCCGCGGTCGCGATCTCCTTCGTCATCGCCGGCATCGTCTGCGGGCTGGCCGCCCTCTGCTACGCCGAGTTCGCCTCGACGGTGCCGGTCGCCGGCTCGGCCTACACGTTCTCCTACGCCACGTTCGGCGAGCTCATCGCCTGGATCATCGGCTGGGACCTGGTCCTCGAGCTCGCCCTGGGTGCGGCCACGGTCAGCGTGGGCTGGTCGGGCTACCTCAACCAGCTGCTGTCCGACATCGGCATCGGGCTGCCCGAGGTCATCGCGGGGGAGACGGCCCGGTTCAACATCCCGGCGATGTTCATCGCGCTGCTGATGACCGGTGTGCTGATCCTGGGGATCAAGCTGTCCTCGCGGATCACCTCGATCATCGTGGCGATCAAGGTCGCGATCGTGCTGCTGGTGATAGTGGTCGGCGTCTTCTACGTCAAGGCCGCCAACTACACGCCCTTCGTCCCGCCGGCGGCGCCCGGTGAGGGCGAGACCGGGCTGACGCAGCCGTTCATCCAGCTGCTCAGCGGGTTCAGCCCGAGCACCTTCGGGGTCGGCGGCATCATCGCCGGTGCGGCCATCGTCTTCTTCGCCTTCATCGGCTTCGACATCGTCGCGACCGCGGCCGAGGAGACCAAGGACCCGGCCACGGATCTGCCGCGCGGCATCTTCGGCTCGCTGGCCGTGTGCACCGTGCTGTACGTGCTGGTCAGCCTGGTGGTCGTCGGCATGCAGAACTACACGGAGCTCAACGCCGAGGCCCCGCTGGCCGGTGCGTTCTCCAGCGTCGGGCTGCCGTTCTTCGCCGGCATCATCAGCGTCGGCGCCCTGGCCGGACTGACCAGCGTGGTGATGATCCTGATGCTGGGCCAGTCGCGGGTGCTGTTCGCGATGAGCCGGGACCACCTGCTGCCCCCGAGCCTGGCGAAGGTGCACCCGACGTACGGCACCCCGTACAGGATCACCCTGATCACCGGCGTCGTCGTCGCGATCATGGCCGGGCTCATCCCGCTGGGCACGCTGGCCGAGCTGGTCAACATCGGCACGCTGTTCGCCTTCGTGCTGGTCTCGATCGGCGTCATCGTGCTGCGCCGCACCCGGCCCGACCTGCCCCGGTCGTTCACGGTGCCGCTGATGCCGGTCATCCCGATCGTGGCGGCCCTGGCCAGCTTCTACCTGATGCTCAACCTGCCCACCGACACCTGGATCCGGTTCGCCGTCTGGATGGCCCTGGGGGTCGCGGTCTACTACCTCTACGGCCGCAAGCACAGCCGGCTGGCCCAGGGCGGCGACCACGACCACAGCGTGGCCACCGGCGACGGCACCGCCGGTCAGGGCCACCAGCGCTAGCCCGACGTCCCCGACGGGGCCGTCTCACCCACCCGGGTGAGGCGGCCCCGTCGACGTCTCCGGCCCCGCCCCGGGCGTGACGACCTCACCGGTGACCACCCGTCACCGGCCAGGGAGTCCCGTTGTCCAGCACCGTCGCCCTCGACGACACCGTCGCGTTCGCGCGCGTGCGGCCGCCGAGGGCACCGGCCACCACCACCGGGGGAGGACGACGTCCGCCGGTCACCGCCGTCGCCGCGGGGTCCCTCGCGGTGCTGGAGGCGGTCGGTCTGCTCGCGGTCGGGCTCACCTCGCTGGACGGGCTCTGGGGGAGCGGCCTGCGCCCCCCGGTCGGGCTGGTCGTGGTCACCCTCGTCGCCCTGGCCGGCTGGGTGGTGCTGGCCGCCGGCGGTGGCGCCGGGCTGGTCGACGGCAGCGGCGGGCGGTTGCTGGTCGCCGTGGCGGTCGGCGAGCTGGGCGTGCTGGTGGTCGGGGGACTGGCTCTCGGGTTCGACGGGGACGGCGTCCGGCACGTGCCGGCCGGGTCGTCCGCCGTCCCGGTGCCGGCCCTGGTGCTGCTCGCCCTCGCGGTCCCGCTGGGCAAGCTGCTGCTGGCGACCACGCCGTCGCGCAGGCCTGGGGCGCGGCCGCCGCCCGCCGGC
>JAOPVM010000086.1 GCA_025966215.1 Klenkia sp. | reverse complement strand
CGACTGGTAGTCGCCGGAGACCGGGATGCAGGTGGGGTGGATCTGGGTGTAGCAGGGGTTGGCGAAGTACGCGCCCCGCTTGTGCGCCCGCCAGATCGCCGTGGTGTTGGAGCCCTTGGCGTTGGTGGACAGGTAGTAGACGTTGGAGTAGCCGCCCGTGCCCAGCACGACCGCGTCGGCCAGGTGGGTGGTGACCTCGCCGGTGACCAGGTCGCGGACGACGATGCCGCGCGCCTTCCCGTCCACGACGACCAGGTCGAGCATCTCGGTGCGCGAGTGCTGCTCGATGTTGCCGGCCGCGGCCTGCCGCTCGAAGGCCTGGTAGGCACCGATCAGCAGCTGCTGGCCCGTCTGGCCCCGGGCGTAGAAGGTGCGCGAGACCTGCGCGCCACCGAAGGACCGGTTGTCCAGGAGGCCGCCGTACTCGCGAGCGAAGGGCACGCCCTGGGCCACGCACTGGTCGATGATCTGGTTGCTGATCTCGGCCAGGCGGTGGACGTTGTCCTCGCGGGAGCGGAAGTCCCCGCCCTTGACCGTGTCGTAGAACAGGCGGTGCACGCTGTCGCCGTCGTTGCGGTAGTTCTTGGCGGCGTTGATCCCGCCCTGCGCGGCGATCGAGTGCGCGCGCCGCGGGCTGTCCTGGAACCAGAAGGACTTCACGTTGTAGCCGGCCTCGGCCAGCGTCGCGGCGGCCGCACCACCGGCCAGGCCGGTGCCGACGACGATGATCGTCATCTTGCGGCGGTTGGCCGGGTTGACCAGCTTGCCGCGGAACTTGCGCTCGCTCCACCGCTCCCCGATGGGGACGTCGCGCGGGGCCTTGGTGTCGGCGATCGGATCGCCTTCGATGAACAGCTCGAGTGCCATGTCTGCGGACTCCTGTCTCAGGCGATGATGCCGAAGGTGACGGCCAGCGGGATGGTCATGTACCCGCCGATGAGCACCACCGCGAAGACGATCGCGAAGACGTTCAGTGCGCGCTCACGACGCTTGTTGCTGTGCCCGAGGGTCTGGGTGGCGCTCCAGACCCCGTGCCGGATGTGGAAGCCGAGCGCCACGAGTGCCAGCAGGTACCAGGCGGTGACGAACGGGTTGGAGAAGCCCTCGACGAGGCGGCCGTAGGGCAGCGAGTCCCGGCCGGCCGGGTTCACCGCACCCAGGGTCAGGTCCAGGATGTGCCAGATGATGAAGAGGATGAGGATGACGCCGCCCCAGCGCATGGTCCGCGAGGCGTAGCTCTGCTGGACCCGCTTCCTGGTGACGTAGCCGACCGGGCGGGCCCGCTTCGCCTGACGCCACAGGGAGAACGCGGCCCAGATGTGCGCGGCGACGGCGACCAGCAGGAGGACGCGGATGATCGTCAGCACCGTCAGGCGGGGGACGATCGGCTCACCGAGGTCACGGAGGAACTCGGAGTAGGAGTTGAAGCTCTCCGCACCGGCGAAGGCCTTGAGGTTCCCCACCATGTGGGCGATCAGGTACAGCAGGAAGACGATGCCGGTCACGGCCATCACCGACTTCTTGAAGACCGATGAGCTCCACCGCCCCGTCTTGGGGGTCCGGTTGGGAGCGGACTTGTGTCCTGCCTGCTGCTGCGTCGTCACTGTCGCCACGGGCCCACGGTACGACGGCGCACAGATCACACCCAGATGAACGCGATATGACACCCGTCATGTGAGGGCACCCTCATGGAACGATCCGGGTCGAGAGGAGGTTCCCCGTCCATGCCCCCCACCACCAGAGGCTTCTTCGGCCGCAGCCGCGAGCCGCGCGACCCCCGCCTGCCCCCCGGCCAGTACGACGTCGGGGCCGACTGGCCGGTGCTGACCGCCGAGCCGACACCCCGGATCAGCGCCGAGACCTGGAGCATCACCGTCGCCGGCCAGGTGGAGGCCCCCACCACCTGGGACTGGGACGGCGTGCACGCGCTGCCGGGCAGCGAGTACCGCGGCGACATCCACTGCGTCACCACCTGGTCCAAGTTCGACACCCGGTTCGCCGGGGTGTCCCTCGACGCGCTCTGGGACGTCGCGAGGCCGACCGCCGAGGGCCTGTTCGTGATGGCCACCTCGAAGTCGGGCTACACCACGAACCTGCCGATCGAGGACCTCACCGGCGGCAAGGCCTGGCTGGTCTGGGAGTTCGACGGCAAGCCGCTGACGATCGAGCACGGTGGGCCGGTCCGGCTCCTGGTGCCGCACCTCTACTTCTGGAAGAGCGCCAAGTGGGTGACCAAGCTCGACGTGCTCGAGCGCGACCAGCAGGGGTTCTGGGAGCGCAACGGCTACCACGACCGGGGCGACCCGTGGCGCCAGCAGCGGTACCAGGGTGACTAGTCCGGTCACGAGCTGGACGACGGCGACGATCGCCGGGCTCAAGCGACCGCTGCCGCGGTCGGTACAGCTGCGGTTGGACGTCGCCGACCGGGTCGACCACCTGCCGGGCCAGCACTACGTGCTGCGGCTGACCGCCCCCGACGGCTACGTCGCGCAGCGGTCGTACTCGGTGGCCTCGGCACCGAGCGACCCCCTGCTCGAGCTGTTCGTCGAGCGGCTGGAGGACGGCGAGGTGTCGACCTACCTGGCCGACGTCGCCGAACCCGGTGACCAGCTCGAGGTGCGCGGCCCGATCGGCGGCTGGTTCGCCTGGGACGGCGAGACCCCCGCGCTGCTCGTCGGCGGGGGCACCGGTGTCGTCCCGCTGGTGGCGATGGTCCGGCACGCGGTCGCCACCGACCGGTTGGACCTGCTGCGGGTCGCGGTGTCGGCCCGCACGCTGGCCGAGCTGCCCTACGCCGACGAGCTGGTCGCGGCCGGGGCCGTCGTGGTCCTCACCCGTGAGCAGCACGGCATCCGCCCGGCGGCGCGGTTGACCGCGATGGACCTCGTCCCGCTGTGGGAGCCGGGTCAGACGGCGTTCGTCTGCGGCTCGACCGGGTTCGCCGAGTCGGCGAGCCAGCTGCTCGTCGGCCTCGGGTTCGCCCCGGGCGCGGTGCGGGTGGAGCGGTTCGGCCCCAGCGGGACCTGAGACCGCTCCACCCGCGTGCGCTCAGGCCGCCGGCGGGACCGCCGAGGCGGTCACCAGGTCGGCGCGCTCCCACACCCGGTGCAGACCCATCGCGCTGAGCAGGTCGGCGGCGACGTCCTTCGCGTCGGCACCGGTCAGCACGCCCGGGGAGCCGGTGTCGATGCCGGCTGCGGTGAGCACGTCGGCCCCGTCGCCCCAGGCCGCGAACGGCTTGAGCTGGCGGAAGGCCTCCTGCAGCAGGACGACGGCCTTGATGTCCCCGTCCTTCGGGGCACCGCCGGCGACGACGATCGCGTCGAACTCGATCGAGCGGGCCGTGACGTTCGTCCGCTCGACGACCTCGGTCGAGGCGCCGGTGCCGATCACGCCACCGCGCGGGGCGATGACCTTGACCTGTGCGCCGGCTGCCTCGAGGGACGCCCGCAGCGTGGCGATCCCGGCGACGTCGGCGTCCGGGCCGGCGACGACGCCGACCTGCCGGCCGTCGGCCGGGAACGACTCGCCGGTCACCTGGGCGAGCGCGGGGGAGGGGGCCAGGTGCTCGGCCGTCGCGCCCTCGGGGACCGGGAGGCCGAGGCCCTCGGCGACCTGCGCGGCGAGGTCGGCGTCGATGTTGACCAGCACGCCGAGCACCCGCTCCTTGATCGCCTGCTCGTACACCTTGCCGAGCTCGAAGGTGTAGGCCTCGATCGTGTGTGTCTTCTCCACCTCCGACAGCGAGGCGTAGAACATCGCCGGCTGGCTGAAGTGGTCGTCGAAGGAGGCTGCCACACCGCGCACGACCTCACCGCTGACCGGACGCGGCACGTTCACGTAGCCCTGGGTCTCGTCGGCGGGCAGGGGGCTGCCCTCGTCGATGGTGTTCGGGTGGTAGCCGGTCTCCCCGGTGGGGATGCCCTGCTGCATGAACCCGTCGCGGTGGTTGTCGTTGACCGACACCTGCGGCCGGTTGACCGGCAGCTGGGTCCAGTTCGGTCCGCCGAGGCGGGTCAGCTGGGTGTCCTGGTAGGAGAAGTTGCGGCCCTGCAGCAGCGGGTCGTTGCTGAACTCGATGCCCGGGACGACGTGCGCGGTGTTGAACGCGACCTGCTCGGTCTCGGCGAAGAAGTTCGTCGGGTTGGCGTTGAGCACCAGCCGGCCGATCGGCTGCACCGGGACCAGCTCCTCCGGGACGATCTTGGTGGAGTCGAGCAGGTCGATGCCCTGGAAGGTCTGCTCCTCGTTGTCCTCGAACACCTGCACGCCGAGCTCCCACTCGGGGAACGCGCCGGCCTCGATGGCGTCGGCGAGGTCGCGACGGTGGAAGTCGGGGTCGACGCCCGCGGCGATCTGCGCCTCCTCCCAGGTGAGGGAGTGCACGCCCAGCTTCGGGGTCCACTTGAACTGCACCAGGACGGTCTCGCCCGCGGCGTTCACCAGCCGGAAGGAGTGGACGCCGAAGCCCTCCATCATCCGGTAGCTGCGCGGGATGCCCCGGTCGCTCATGTTCCAGAGGGTGTGGTGGGTGGCCTCGGTGTGCTGGCTGACGAAGTCCCAGAACGAGTCGTGCGCGGACTGCGCCTGGGGGATCTCACGGTTCGGGCTGGGCTTGGCGGCGTGGACCAGGTCGGGGAACTTGATCGCCTCCTGGATGAAGAACACCGGCATGTTGTTCCCGACCAGGTCCCAGTTGCCCTCCTGCGTGTAGAACTTCACCGCGAAACCGCGGGTGTCCCGGACGCTGTCGGCCGAGCCGCGCGAGCCGAGCACGGTGGAGAACCGGACGAAGACCGGGGTCTCGAGGCCCTTCTCGGCCAGCACGGAGGCGCGGGTGAGGTCCCCGGCCGTGCCGTAGGCGGTGAAGACGCCGTGGGCGCCGGCCCCTCGGGCGTGCACGGCGCGCTCGGGGATGCGTTCGTGGTCGAAGTGGCTGATCTTCTCGCGGAGGTGGAAGTCCTCCAGCAGGATCGGCCCTCGCCGGCCGGCCTTGAGCGAGTGGTCGGTGTCCGGGATGCGGACGCCTTGGGGGGAGGTGAGCACGTCGCCGCTCTGGGCGCGCGGGTCACGGTCACCGTCAGCTGCCACGAAGGGGGCGCCGGTGGCGCTGACCTGGGCAGGCGCGGACTGGTCGGGCTTGCGGACCGGAGGCATGGCTCTCCCTCGAGGAGTGGTGCAGGAGGACGCTCAGGGGCGCCGGTGTCTCGACGCGAGCCGTCCGTGACTCCCCTGAGCCGAGGGGGTCTCAAACGGTCCCCAGGTCAGCCGCGTGCGGCCCGTCGGACGACGCCGGTGCCGAGGCGCCCAGTCGAACAACGCCGCGACCCCCCGGCGGACCACGGGCACCCCGGCGAGGGTCGGCGCCGGTACCGTCGTCGGCACTGTGCTGCCCTCCGTCACCGCCACCCGCTACGTCCTCCCGCTGCGCGAGGGCGGGTCCCTGCCGGGCCTGGTCGAGGCCGACGACCTGGGCACCTACGTGGTCAAGTGGCGGGCCGCCGGGCAGGGCGTCCCGGTGCTGGCCGCCGAGGTGGTCTGCGGCGAGCTGGCCCGCGCACTGTCCCTGCCGGTCCCCGCGCTGGTGACCGTGGACGTCGCCCCGGAGCTGGCCGTGGGGGAGCCCGACCAGGAGGTCCAGGAGCTGCTCCGGCACTCCGCCGGGGTCAACCTCGGCATGGACCACCTGCCCGGCGCCCTGGACTTCTCCGCCGACAGCACCGAGGTCGACCCCGAGCTGGCCGGCCGGGTGCTGTGGTTCGACGCCCTGGTGGGCAATGTCGACCGGTCCTGGCGCAACCCGAACATGCTCTTCTGGCACGGCCGGCTGCAGCTGATCGACCACGGCGCTGCGCTGACCTTCCACCACCACTGGCCCGGTGCCCCGGCCGCGGTGGCCCGGCCCTACGACGCCGCCCAGCACGCGCTGGTCGAGTCCCACCCCGACGTGACGGCGGCCGACGCGGCGCTGGCCGGTCGGGTCACCCGGCCGGTGCTGGAGCGGGTGCTGGCCCTGGTGCCCGATGCCTGGCTGCGCGGCCCGGACCCCGGCGAGCCCGCCGACGTCGTCCGGGAGCGGTACGTCGCCCAGTTGCTGGGCCGGCTCGACGCCCGG
>JAOPVM010000084.1 GCA_025966215.1 Klenkia sp. | reverse complement strand
ATCAACCAAAGGAACCCATCCCGGCTAGCCCCCGAAGAGACACCCCGGAACTGGGGTAAAACATATGGCACTGACTTTCAGCACGCTGTTGAGTTCTCAAGGAGCGGACACTCAGGAACGCCAGCCCATGAGGGCTTCGTCTTCCTGGTGGCTGCTACACGCTACTCCACGCTCCGAGCCGGTCAACCCCGGGGGGCTGGCTCGGGGGCTGGACTCTCGTCCCGCCCCGGTGTTTCGCGGTGCAGGGAGAACCATACACGGCTCCTGGAGGGCCTTGCAGGGGGGTCTGCAGAGGGGGGTCCAGCGGGGCCGCGGAGCGTGCGCACACGGCCCCTGAGCAGGCAGAACGACAGGTCAGGCCACGCCGCGAGGGCGGAACTGCACGCTGACGCGGGGGCCGACGGGCTTGGCCGTCTTGGGGATGGCGTGCTCCCAGGTGCGCTGGCACGAACCACCCATCACCACCAGATCGCCGTGTCCGAGGGTGAAGCGCAGGGACTCGCCCCCACCGACGGGCCGCAGCGCCAGCACCCGGGGCGACCCGAAGGACACGATCGCGACCATCGTGTCGCTCGACCGGCCCCGGCCGATGGTGTCCCCGTGCCAGGCGACGGAGTCGCGGCCGTCCCGGTAGAGGCACATGCCGGCGGAGACGAACCGCTCGCCCAGCTCGCTCGCGTAGTGCTCGTCCAGCGCGTGCCGCGCCTGGGCCAGCAGGGGGTGGGGCAGCTCCTCGTCGCCGGCGTACCAGCGGAGGAGGCGGGGCACAGCCACCTCACGGTCGTACATCTGCCGTCGGTCGGACCGCCAGCCGATGTCGCCGAGCAGCACCTCGAGCACGTCGTCGGAACCGAGGACCCAACCGGGCAGGTGGTCGAGCCACGCCCCTCGGCTCAGGTGGTGGCGGGTGACCCGCGCACCGAGGGGACCCAGCGATGCGGCTTCGGCCACGTCGAACATGGACGGCTGGTGTGCCACGGACATGTCCACAGGCTAGCGGGGTTTCGAACAGGTGTGCGAAACCCTGTGGATGGCGCTGTCAGGCGGACAGGGCCAGCACGAAGGGCAGCACTCCCGAAGCCCCGGCCCGGCGCAGCTCGCGCCCCGCGACGGTCACCGTCCACCGGGAGTCGGACAGGTCGTCGACCAGCAGGACCGGCCCGGCGAGCTCGGCCAACCGTCCCCGGAGCTCGTCACCCACCACGATCCGCTGCCACACGCCGGCCAGCCGGAAGGCGGAGTTGCCCCCGGGCCCACCGCTGGGCCCGCCGTGGGCGAGCTCCAGCTCCCCCAGGTAGGGGAGCCGACCCAACCGGGACAGCCCCTGGGCGACTCCGGACACCAGCACAGGGCGCCGCCGGGAGGGGATCGAGACCACCGCGACCGGGCGATCGGCCCAGTCCCAGGCCCCGAGCACCCGTGCGCAGGCGCTCATCAGCTCGTCGGTGGGGGGTGCGTCGGAGGCGACGCCCGGCCGGATCACCCGGTGCGCGACGTCCAGAGCTGCGTCCGGGTCCTCCTCCAGCGGAGGAGCCTCGAGGTCCTCGGCCAGCGTGGCGATCCCACCCACGCCGTCGTCACCCAGCAGGGTGCGCAGGCGCTGGCCCCACCCGAGGTCGGTCAACCGGGCGACCGCGCGGCCGGGGAGGACCTGGTCCCCGGGCGCGATCTTGCCCTTGACCTCGACCCCCAGGCGGTCGGCACCCGTGGGCCACTGGGCCCGGGGCGGCAGCTCCACGCCGGGCCGGTCGAGCCGGGCGGTCGCGGCCTCCGAGGCCCCGGCGGGGATGTCGGTGGCGTACCAGGGCCCGGCGCAGACGTCACACCGTCCACAGGGCGCGGCCGTCGGGTCGTCGAGCGCGGTCTGCAGGAAGGCCATCCGGCACTCCGCCTCCCCGACCGGTCGGGCGTAGGCGATCATCGAACGCTGCTCGGCCTCCCGGGTGCGGGTGACCCGGGCGTACCGGTCGGCGTCGTAGACCCACGGCACCCCGGTCGACCGCCAGCCGCCCTGGACCCGCTCCACCGCACCGTCCACCGAGAGCACCTTCAGGAGCAGTTCCAACCGGGAGCGACGCACGTCGGCGACGGTCTCCAGGCGGGCGACCGACCACGCCTTCCCGTCGGCCATCGCGGTCAGCACCGAGGCAGCGTGGTCCTCGCGGGGCATGGAGGACGTGGCGAACCACTGCCAGATCGCGAGGTCCTCGGGTCCTGGCAGGAGCAGCACGTCGGCGTGCTCCACGGCACGTCCGGCGCGACCGACCTGCTGGTAGTAGCTGACCGGCGACGACGGCGCACCCAGGTGGACCACGAAGCCCAGGTCGGGCTTGTCGAAGCCCATGCCCAGGGCGGAAGTGGCCACCAGCGCCTTGACGCGGTTCTCCCGCAGCGCCTCCTCGGCGTCCTTGCGGTCGGCGTCGTCGAGCCGCCCGGTGTAGGAGCGCACCTCGTGACCGGCGTCGCGCAGCAGCGCCGCGGTCTCCTCGGCCGCGGCCACGGTGAGGGTGTAGACGATGCCGCTGCCCGGCAGGTCCTCCAGGTGCGCGGACAGCCAGGCCAGCCGGGCCCGGTCGGTGTCCAGCCGGAGCACGCCCAGCCGCAGCGAGTCCCGGGCCAGCGGGCCGCGGACGGTGGTGACGTCGACACCGCCGGAGCCCAGCTGCTCGGCGACGTCGGCCACCACCCGCTCGTTGGCCGTCGCCGTGGTGGCCAGCACCGGGGTGCCCGCGGGCAGCCGACCCAGCAGCTCGCGGATGCGCCGGTAGTCGGGCCGGAAGTCGTGGCCCCAGTCGGACACGCAGTGCGCCTCGTCCACCACCAGCAGGCCGCACCTGTCGACCAGGCCGGGCAGCTGCTCGTCGCGGAACCGCGGGTTGGTCAGCCGCTCCGGGGAGACCAGCAGCACGTCGACGTCGTCGGCGGCCAGCCGCGCAGCGACGTCGTCCCACTCGGTGGCGTTGGCGCTGGAGATCTCCACCGCCTTGATCCCGGCCCGGGCGGCGGCCGCCACCTGGTCGCGCATCAGCGCCAGCAGGGGCGACACCAGCAGCGTCGGGCCGGCGCCGCGACGGCGGAGCAGGGCGGTGGACACGAAGTAGACCGCGGACTTGCCCCACCCGGTGCGCTGCACGACCAGGGCGCGCTGGTGTCGTTCGACCAGGGCGGAGACCGCGGCGTCCTGGCCCTCGCGGAAGACCGCATCGGCCCGGCCGGTGAGCTCACGGAGGACCGCGAGGGCCTCGTCGGCGATCTCGGTGGGTGCCACGGCGGTGCTCATGGGTCCGACACTAGGCACCGGGTGCGACAGTCCCCGCCCGCCGAGGCGGACCTGTGGACGACGGGGGAGGATGCACCTCGATGCTGCCTCCCGACAACCACGTGCACACCGAGTTCTCGTGGGACACCGGGCCCTGGGCCTCGATGGTGGAGACCTGCGAGCAGGCCGTCCGGATCGGGCTGCCGGCAGTCGCGTTCACCGAGCACCTGGACTTCACCGTCTGGGCGGCCGAGGACCGGGCCAGCCGGGACGGCCTGGTGGACCGGCACCCGGCCAACCAGCGTCCGATCGACGTCGAGGCCTACGCCGCGTCCATCGCCGAGTGCCGGGACCGCTTCCCCGAGCTGCGGGTGGTCTCCGGGGTCGAGGCCGGCGAACCGCACCTGTTCGCCGCCAGCGTCGCGCAGCACCTGGCCGCAGCCCCGGTGGACCGCGTCCTGGGCTCGCTGCACTCCCTCACCCAGGGCGAGCGGCTGATCGGGGTCAACCGGATGCTCACCCGCTCCGGGGCCGACACCACGATGCGCCGCTACCTCACCGAGATGGCCGCGATGGTGCGGGCCAGCGACGTGTTCCAGGTGCTCGCGCACGTGGACTACCCGCGCCGCTACTGGCCCGGCGGTCGCGACCGCTACGCCGAGCTGCCCTTCGAGGCCGAGTACCGCGAGGTCTTCCGGGCGCTGGCCGAGACCGGCCGGGCGCTGGAGGTCAACACCACCAGCCCGCTGGCCTCGGTGGAGCTGGTGCGCTGGTTCCGCGACGAGGGGGGCGAGGCGGTGAGCTTCGGCAGCGACGCGCACACCCCGACCGCCGTCGGCCAGCGGTTCGACCTCGCCGTCGACGTGGTGGAGGCGGCCGGGTTCTCCCCGGGCCGGGACCGGTTCGACTTCTGGCGACGCTGAACTACTTCACCGCTAAGCAATCTGCGGTTAAGGTCCGTGCATGACCGCACCCAGCACCGTCGTGATCGCCCTGGGTGGCAACGCGATGACCGGGGCGGACGGCTCCGCCACCCCGGCCGCCCAGCGCGCCGCCATCGCCGTCGCCGCCGGACACGTGGCCGACGTCGTCGCCACCGGGGTTCAGGTCGTGCTGACCCACGGCAACGGCCCCCAGGTCGGGAACCTGCTGGTCAAGAACGAGCTCGCGGCACACGAGGTGCCGCCTGTCCCGCTGGACTGGAACGTCGCCCAGACCCAGGCCACGATCGGTTTCACCGTCGTCGACGAGCTGGACGCAGCACTCGCCGCCCGGGGACTGACCCAGCGCACCGCCGCCCTGGTCACCCGCACCCTGGTGGACGCCGACGACCCCGGGTTCACCGAGCCCACCAAGCCGGTCGGCCGGTTCCTGCCCCGCGAGCAGGCCGCGCGGTTCATCGAGCTCGGACAGACCTGGGAGGACCGCGGCGAGAAGGGCTGGCGCCGCGTCGTCGCCTCCCCCGCTCCGGTCTCGGTGCTGGACTCCTCCGCCGTCCGCACGCTGGCCGGTGCCGGGTTCGTCGTCGTCTGCGCCGGCGGGGGCGGGATCCCCGTCGTCGACGACGGTCAGGCCGGCGCCGCGCTGCGCGGGGTCGAGGCCGTCATCGACAAGGACCTCACCGCCGCGCTGATGGCCGCCGAACTCGGCGCCGACACCCTGGTCATCGCCACCGACGTGGACAACGTCATGGTCGACTTCGGGACCCCCGGCGCCCGACCGCTGGGCCGGGTCACCGTCGCCGAGCTGCGCGCGCACGCCGCGGCCGGACAGTTCGCGCGCGGCAGCATGGGCCCGAAGGTCGACGCCGCGTTGCGGTTCGTCGCCGGCGGGACCGGCCGTCGCGCCGTCATCACCTCACTCGAACACATCGCAGAAGCCGTCGCCGACGTGGCCGTCGGCACCGTCATCCAGTAGAAGGAGCCCGCCGTGCCCGCACCGATCGAGGTCCGCAAGGTCCCGCTGCACAACGTCAGTGACGCCTCCGAGCTGGCCAAGCTCATCGACTCCGGCGTCATGGACGCCGACCGCGTCGTCGCCGTCATCGGCAAGACCGAGGGCAACGGCGGGGTCAACGACTACACCCGGATCATCGCCGACCGGGCCTTCCGCGAGGTGCTGATGGCCAAGGGCACCCGCAGCGAGGCCGAGGTCAAGCAGATCCCGATCGTCTGGTCCGGCGGCACCGACGGGGTCATCAGCCCGCACGCCACGATCTTCGCCACGCTGCCCGAGGACTCGGTCGAGAAGACCGACGAGCCCCGGCTGACCGTGGGCTTCGCGATGAGCGAGGTGCTGCTGCCCGAGGACATCGGCCGGATCACCATGGTCGAGAAGGTCGCCGAGGGCGTGCGGCGCGCGATGGCCGAGGCCGGGATCACCGACCCCGCCGACGTGCACTACGTGCAGACCAAGACCCCGCTGCTGACCATCGAGACGATCCGCGAGGCCAAGTCGCGGGGCCAGGAGACCTACTACGACGAGCCGCACGGCTCGATGGACCTCTCCAACGGGACGACGGCGCTGGGCATCGCCCTGGCCCTGGGCGAGATCGAGCTGCCCGAGCAGAAGCAGGTCATGCGGGACTTCTCGCTGTTCTCCGCCGTCGCCTCCTGCTCCTCGGGCGTGGAGCTCGACCAGGCGCAGATCGTCGTCGTCGGCAACGCCCGCGGGCACGGTGGCGCCTACCGGATCGGCCACTCGGTCATGACGGACGCCCTGGACACCGACGGCATCTGGGACGCCATCCGCGAGGCCGGCCTCGAGCTGCCCGAGCGGCCGCGCACCTCCGACCTCGGCGACAAGCTGGTCAACGTCTTCCTCAATTGCGAGGCCGACCCGACCGGCTACGTCCGCGGCCGGCGCAACGCGATGCTGGATGACTCCGACGTCTTCTGGCACCGCCAGATCAAGGCCACCGTCGGCGGCGTCGCCGCCTCGGTGACCGGTGACCCGGCGGTGTTCGTCTCCGTCGCCGCCGTGCACCAGGGCCCCTCGGGCGGCGGTCCCGTCGCCGCCATCGTCAAGGCCTGACCACGACGCGAACGGCCCGCACCCCACCGGGGGTGCGGGCCGTTCGTGCGTTCAGGCGTCGAACCGGACGCGGGCGGTCTCGGCGCACAGCACGCCGACGAGCTCGTCCCTGATCCGGCTGGGCTCGGCGGCGGAGTCCTGGACCCGGCCGACCACGACGTCGCCGATCACGCGACCGTGGTCTCCAGGGTGACCGGGATGTTCCCGCGGGTCGCATGGGAGTACGGGCACACCTGGTGGGCCGCCTCGACGAGCGCCTCGGCAGCCGCCTGGTCCAGGCCCCCGCCCAGTTCCACGTGCAACACCACCTCCAGACCGAACCCGCCGGCGTCGTTCGGCCCGATGCCGACCTCGGCGGTGACCGCGGAATCGGCCAGCGTGGTGCCCGCACGCGTGGCCACGACCTTCAGCGCGGAGTGGAAGCAGGCCGCGTACCCGGCGGCGAACAGCTGCTCGGGGTTCGTCGCCCCGCCGGCGCCACCCATCTCCGCCGGGGTGGCCAGGTCGACGTCGAGGAGGCCGTCGGAGGACCGGGCGTGGCCGTTGCGGCCCTCCCCGGTCGCGGTGGCGATGGCGGTGTAGACGACGGGCACGGTGGCCTCCAGGTGGTCGGGGTGGTCACCTGGGCCAAGACACGGTGCCGTCCGGGGATTCCCTCAGGTGCGGGCGGCGAGCACCCGGGCGGCCTCCCGCCCGGCGGCGGTGTTGACCACGCCGGCCCGGGAGCCGCGCAGCTTCGCGGCCACGTGCTCGCCGACGGTGACCGGCTGGTACCTCGGCTCCTCCCCGGGGGCCACGCACGACGGCAGCACCGAGATGACGGCGTCGACGTCCCCGTCGTGGAAGAACGCGGCCGACCGGCGGCGCCGGATGGTGCCGTCGACGACCGGCGGCTTGACCCGGTGCAGGGTCGAGGACCAACGCTCGTTGGTGAGCCGGGCGGTGACGTCGCCCAGGTTGACCAGCAGCGCGCCGTCGACCGGGGAGACGTCGTGCCAGCCGCCGTCGGCGGACAGCACCTGCAGGCCGGGCACCTGGTCGGCCCAGAGCACGGTCACGATCCCGTAGTCGGTGTGCTCGCCCATCCCGGTGAGCTCGCCGTCGAGGTCCACGGTGCCCGGCGGGAGGGCGTAGTCGTTCATCCGCAGCACGTCCAGGGAGTGCCCGGTCATGCGGTCGAAGAAGTCCGGCGGCAGGTCCAGGGCGTCGGCGAAGACCCGGGTGAGGGTGCGGGCCACCCGCGCGGCCTCGGCGAACCAGGTGTCCACGGCGTCCTGGAAGCCCTCGACGTCCGGCCAGGTGTTGGGCGCGTAGTCCGGCAACGGCAGGTCGGGGACGTCGGGGTAGGTGGCCTGCGAGGCGCCGACGTTGAACGCCTGGAAGAAGTCGTTCATCCGGGCCGCGGACTCCACGCCCAGGGACAGCGACAGCGACTCGCTCTTCGGCGGGCTGTAACCGCGGTTGACCTCCGGCGGGGTGCGGACGGCGAGCTTCGCCTCGGCCGGCTGACCGAAGAAGGCGTCCATCGCGGCGGCCAGCGCCTCGGCCGCCGTCTCCGGGACGCCGTGCCCGACCACCTGCACGAACCCGACGGAGCGGCAGGCGGCGTCCATCGCCGCAGCGGTGGCAGCCCGGTCACCGACCCCGGTGACGTAGGGGGAGATGTCGACGACGGGCACCTCGAAGGTCACCGGCCCAGGCTGGCGCAGCCGTGTTGCGCCGGTGTCACGGCGGTGTCGACTCCTGGTGAGCCAGGCCGGTGCCGACGACGTCGAAGCCGCGGGCGACGAGGTCGGCGAAGACCGCCGGGTCGTCGTCGGGCTGCCAGCTGCGGAACGCGGTGATCAGGACGGCGGCCACCCCCTCGGCCAGGAGCGCGGCCCGCAGCGGGTCACCGGGCAGGTGCGCGGCGGTCCAGCCCTCGACCGCGGACCCGACGTGCCGGTGGGCCGTCCGGTGGTAGACGTCGAGCTCGGCGTCCTCGGCGACCAGCCGCCGGCGGACCGGCAGCACCGCCTCGTAGCCGGCCACGAAGTCCAGGCACACGGCGCGCAACGCCGCCCAGAGGCCGGGCGTGGTGTCGACCTCGGCGAGGAGCTCGGTGAGCCGGTCGGCGTCGTCGGGGTGCGGGTCGAAGAGCGCGGCGGCCTTGGTCGGGAAGTGGTTGAAGAAGGTGCGCCGGGAGACCCCGGCAGCCGTGGCGATGTCGTCCGCGGTGACGGCGGTGAACCCGTACCGGCCCACCAGGTCCAGGGCCGCGGCCTGCAGGGCCGACCAGCTGTCCCGGCGCTGTTGCTCGCGGACCGGGATGGACACGGTTCCCACGCTAGCCCGAGCGCGCTACGGTGACCCCGATCACGGTGCACTCAGTGCAACCAACTCACGTGGAGGACAGCTGTGGCAGGTCGGATGACCGGCAAGGTCGCGTTCGTGACAGGGGCCGCACGCGGTCAGGGACGCAGCCACGCGCTGCGGCTGGCCCAGGAGGGCGCCGACGTGATCGCCGTCGACGTCTGCGCGGACATCGCCTCCAACCACTACCCGCTGGCCACCGAGGCCGACCTCGCCGAGACGGCCCGCCAGATCGAGGCCCTGGACCGCCGGGTGGTCACGACGGTCGCCGACGTCCGGGACAAGGGGCAGCTGGCCGCCGCTCTCGAGGCCGGGGTCGCCGAGCTGGGGCACCTCGACGTCGTCGTCGCCAACGCCGGGATCTGCCCGCTGGGCGCCGACGTGCCCCTGCAGGGCTGGTTCGACGTCGTCGCGGTGAACCTGACCGGGGTGCTGAACGCCGTCGAGGTCGCCCTGCCGCACCTGGGCGCGGGGGCCTCGATCGTCTGCACCGGCTCGGTCGCCGGGCTGCTGTCCGGCGGCACCGACAACCCGCAGAACGGCCCCGGCGGGTCCGGCTACAGCTACGCCAAGCAGAACGTGGCCCGGTTCGTGCACGAGCTGGCCAAGCAGCTGGCCCCGCAGTCCATCCGGGTCAACGCGGTGCACCCCACCAACGTCGACACCCCGATGCTGCAGAGCGAGCCGATGTACAAGGTCTTCCGCCCCGACCTGGAGAACCCGACCCGGGAGGACGCCATGCTCGCCTTCCCGGCCATGCAGCCGATGCCCATCCCCTTCGTGGACGCCGTCGACATCAGCAACGCCGTCCTGTTCCTGGCCTCCGACGAGGCCCGCTACGTCACCGGCCTGCAGCTCAAGGTCGATGCCGGCGCCCTGCTGGCCACGACCACCTCCGGGGCCCCGGGGTGAGCACCGCACGGCGGTTCGAGGGCAAGGTCGCCTTCGTCACCGGTGCCGCCCGCGGCCAGGGCCGGGCGCACTGCGTCCGGCTGGCCAGCGAGGGCGCCGACGTCATCGCCATCGACGTCTGCGCCCAGCCGGCCACCACGCACTACGCCGGCTCGACCCCCGAGGACCTCGCCGAGACCGTCCGCCAGGTCGAGGCGTTGGACCGCCGGATCGTGGCCCGGCAGGCCGACGTCCGGGACTTCGCCGCCGTCCAGGCCGCGGTGACCGAGGGCGTCGCCGAGCTCGGGCGGCTGGACGTCGTCGTCGCCAACGCCGGCATCTGCTCGGCCGGGAACAGCTGGGAGATCACCCTCGAGCAGTGGGAGGAGACGGTCGCGGTCAACCTGACCGGGGTCTTCCACACCGCCAAGGCCACGATCCCCACGCTGCTCGAGCAGGGCACCGGGGGCTCGATCGTGATCACCAGCTCGGTGGCCGGGCTGCGCGGGCTGCCGTTCCTCTCGGCCTACGCCGCCACCAAGCACGGGGTCGTCGGGTACGCGAAGTCGCTGGCCAACGAGCTGGCCCAGCACTCGATCCGGGTCAACACCGTGCACCCGCACGGGGTCGCGACCGGGATGACCGTGGACGACCTGGGCCCGCTGATCGCGGCCAACGCACAGACCCTGGCGCCGATCTTCATGCAGGCGCTGCCCGACCAGTTCTCCCAGCCCGAGGACATCGCGAACGCCGTCGCGTTCCTGGCCAGCGACGAGGCCCGGCACGTGACCGGGATCCAGCTGCCGGTGGACCTGGGGACGCTGATCCGCTGACGTCCGCCCCCGCGGCGAAGGACGCTCCGCACCCCCTCAGCGACCGAGAGGGGGTGCGGAGCGCCCGGTGTCAGGGGTGTCAGGCGAGGGCGGTGCGGGACTCCTCGGCCAGCGCGGCGACCGCCTGCTCGAAGCAGGCGGCGGGGGGCTGGACCAGGCCGGCGCCGACCTGGCCGGTGCCGGCGACCCGCCCGGCCATGCCGGTGTTGATCTGCGGCAGCCAACCGGTACGGGCGACCGAGACGACGTCGATGCCGGTCGGGGCGCCGCGGAAACCGAGCACCGGCACCTGCATCGCCGGGTTCTCGGTCATCGTGATCTGGTACATCCGCTCGGTGGTGGCCAGCGCGTCGGGCACGGTGCCGCCGACGAAGCGGACGATCGCCGGGGCCGCGGCCATGCAGAACCCACCGACGCCGTAGGTCTCCATGATCGCGGAGTCGCCGATGTCGGGGTTGGCGTCGTCCGGGCCGTAGTCGCCGAGGAACAGCCCGACCGGGGTGTTGGCCGGGGCGGTGAACCAGCGGTCGCCGGTGCCGGCGGTCTGCACGCCGAACTCGGTGCCGTTGCGGGCGAGCACGGTGACCAGCGTGGAGCCGGGGACGTCGCGGGCGGCGTCCATCGCGAGCTTGGCCGTGGGCATGCCCAGGTTGAGGAAGAAGTGCTCGTTGCCGCCGATGAACTTCAGCACCGCGGCGATGTCGGCCGACGGGGCGTCCACCTCGACGATCGCCGGGGACAGGTCGCGCAGGGTCATCAGCGAGCCGGCCCGGTTGCGGTTGTGCCCCTCGTCGCCCATCTGCAGCATCTGGGCGAGGATCGCCTTGACGTCCAGCGGCTCGGTCCGCGAGCGCACGGCCT
>JAOPVM010000079.1 GCA_025966215.1 Klenkia sp. | reverse complement strand
AGCTGCGCCACGGTCAGCCCGCGGTACTCGGTGAGCACCGCCGCACTCGAGTCCTGGAACCGGCTGGTGATCTCGTCGATCACCGCGGCCTTGGCCTGGGTGGGCATGGGCCTCCTCTCTCAGTCGGGGCGACCACCGGAGGAGACACGGCGCGCGACGATCGAGGAGCCCGGAGAACAGCGACGCCCCGGGCGCAGGGCGCACGGGGCGTGGGACAGGCCGGGACCTGGGACACGAGGACCGTCCACCTGCGCGGGACGCCCGGTGATCCGGGACCTTCGATCGCACGCGGACGTGCGACGACCAGCGGTCTGGGGGGAACTCAGCACAGAGTACGCCATCGGGCGACACGTACGGTCACGCCGGCCATCCGAGCGGCCTGCAGCGGTCGAACGCCGGAGGATTCGTCGCCAGCACCCCGAACGACTGGAGCACCGTCGCATGAGCAGCACCCCCTCCCCCGACCGCACCGTCGCCGGTCGCCTCGCCGCGCTCGTCGGTGAGGTCTTCGGCGGCCGCGTCCCGGTCCGGATCCGCGCGTGGGACGGCAGCGAGGCGGGCCCCACCGACGCACCGGTCGTCGTCCTGAACAGCCGCACGGCCCTGCGCCGCCTGCTGTGGGACCCCAACGAGCTGGGCCTGGCCCGGGCCTACGTGGCCGGGGAGATCGACGTCGAGGGCGACCTGGCCGAGGGCCTGTCCCGGGTGTGGTCGCTGGTCCGGGAGCGCCCGCCGGCTCTGCCCGGCGTCGGCGACCAGCTCCGCTGGGCCCGCACCGCGCTCCGGCTGGGCATCGTCGGACGTCGTCCGGCCGCGCCCCCGGAAGAGGCCGTGCTGTCGGGTGAGAAGCACTCCACCGACCGGGACAGCGACGCGATCAGCTACCACTACGACCAGAGCAACGACGTCTACCAGGCGCTGCTGGACGAGCACATGGCCTACTCCTGCGCCTACTTCCGCGAGGACCCGGCCACCGACCCCGGTGCCGCCGACGGCAGCTACACCGTGACCGAGGCCCAGCGGGACAAGCTCGAGCTGGTCTGCCGCAAGCTGGGCCTCCAGCCGGGCATGCGGTTGCTGGACGTGGGCTGCGGCTGGGGCTCGATGCTGCTGTACGCCGCCCAGCACCACGGCGTGCACGCCACCGGCGTCACCATCTCCGCCCAGCAGCGCGACCACATCGAGAAGCTGGTCGCCGAGCGTGGCCTGGCCGACCGGGTGACCGTGCGGCTGCAGGACTACCGGGACGTGCCGATGCCCGCCGAGGGCCCCTACGACGCGATCAGCTCGATCGAGATGAGCGAGCACGTCGGCCAGGAGCAGTACCCGGTCTACGCCGACACGCTGCACCGGCTGGTCAAGCCCGGCGGCCGGGTGCTGGTGCAGGCGATGAGCCACCCCAGCGCTCCCGGTGGCGGTGCGTTCATCGAGCGCTACGTCGCCCCGGACATGCACATGCGCCCGACCTGGGGGACGGCGGAGATGCTCGCCCGCCCCGGCCTGGAGCTGCGCGACGTGGAGAGCATCCGCGAGCACTACGACTGGACCGTGCGGGCCTGGGCGCAGCGCCTGGAGGACCGCTGGGACGAGGTCGTCGGGATCATCGGCGTCGCCGGGGCACGCATCTGGCGGCTCTACCTCGCCGGTGGCGGGCTCACCTTCGCGGAGAACCGGATGGGCGTGGACCAGCTGCTCTTCGTCAAGCCCACCGACACCGGCGCCAGCGGGATGCCGGCCACCCGGGCGTCCTGGTCGGTGTGACCGACCTGGACTGGGGCGCCCTGGGGGTCAACGCCCTCATCACCCTCGGTGTGCTCCTGGCGGTGTTCACCAGCACCTGGCTGCTGGCGCTGCAGCTGGGCCGGCACTCGGTGGTCGACGTCGTCTGGGGGCCGGGCTTCGTCGTCGTCTCGCTGGTCGGCCTGGTCATCGCCCGGGCCGGTGACCACGGCGACCTGGGCCGTCAGCTGCTGGCCCTGGGCCTCACCGCCGCCTGGGGACTGCGGCTGGCGGTCCACATCGGCCGGCGCAACGGGTCGAGGGAGGACCCGCGCTACGAGGAGATCCAGGCCCGGGCGACGGGCTCCCCGGCAGCGCACCTCTACCGGCGGGTCTACCTGCCCCAGACGGCGGTGCTCTTCGTCGTCTCGCTGCCGCTGCAGGTGGCCGCGTACCAGGAGGGCCCGGCCACCTCGGGCTGGCCGCTGGTGGCCGCCCTGCTCGGCGTCGTCGTCTGGTCGGTGGGCTTCACCTTCGAGACCGTCGGCGACTGGCAGCTCGAGCGGTTCAAGGCCGACCCGGCGAACTCCGGCGAGGTCAACGACCGGGGCCTGTGGAGGTACACCCGGCACCCGAACTACTTCGGCGACGCCGCGGTCATGTGGGGCCTGTGGCTGCTCACCGCCGGGCACTGGTCGGGCCTGGTCTTCGTGCTGTGTCCGGTGCTCATGACGCTGAACCTGGTCAAGGGCTCGGGAGCGGCGATGACCGACAGGCGGATGATGAGCTCCCGCCGCGGCTTCGCCGCGTACGTGGATCGGACCAGCGGGTTCTTCCCGCTCCCCCCGAAGGAGCGCTGAGCACACGCAGCAGGGCCCCGCAGCCGGATCGGCTGCGGGGCCCTGCTGTTGGGCCCCCTCGCGGAGGCGAGGGGTCCTTCGTCAGACCTGGGAGGCCTCGTCGACCAGCAGGTTGCGGGTGCGGTTCGGGTCGACCTGGATGCCCGGGCCCATCGTCGTGGAGACGGTGACCTTGCGCACGTACCGGCCCTTGGCGGCCGAGGGCTTCGCGCGCAGGACCTCGTCGAGGGCAGCGGCGTAGTTCTCCACCAGCTTGGCCTCGACGAAGGAGACCTTGCCGATCACCAGGTGCAGGTTGGACTGCTTGTCGACGCGGAAGTTGATCTTCCCGCCCTTGATGTCGTTGACCGCCTTGGTGACGTCGGGGGTCACGGTGCCGGTCTTCGGGTTCGGCATCAGGCCGCGGGGGCCGAGGATGCGGGCGATCCGGCCCACCTTGGCCATCTGGTCCGGCGTCGCGATGGCGGCGTCGAAGTCGAGGAAGCCGCCCTGGATGCGCTCGATCAGGTCGTCGGAGCCCACGACGTCGGCGCCGGCGGCCGCGGCCTCGGCGGCCTTGTCACCGGTCGCGAAGACGATGACGCGGGCGGTCTTGCCGGTGCCGTGGGGCAGGTTG
>JAOPVM010000039.1 GCA_025966215.1 Klenkia sp. | reverse complement strand
CGGTCGGGCAGGTCGACGATGGTGCGGGTCCCCTCGGCGGCCGGGCTGCAGTGCACCCGGCCACCGAGTTCGGTGGCCTGCCGTTGGGCCGACCACAGACCCAGTCCGGTGAGATCGGGCGGGGGGAGGCCGGCACGGAGGTGCTCGGCCACCCGGGCCGGGACGCCGGCCTGGGTGAGAGAGACCCGGACCCGTCCGGGGTGCACCTGGACCCGCACCGTCACCGGTCGCCCCGCGCCGTGCCGGTGGGCGTTCTCCAGCAGGTTGACCAGGATCCGCTGCACCCGGGCGTCGGCGACCTGGACCTCCGACGTGCCCGGGTCCAGGTGCAGGTCGACCTGCCGGGCCGGGAGTCCGGACGCGGCGAGGCTGGCCAGGACGACATCGGACAGGGGACGGGGTCGGTTCGACGCCGGTGCCGCATCGACCGTGGCGGCCGCGGTCCGGAGCATCGAGAGCAGATGGTCGGTCTGCGCGCACGCGAGTTCCAGCGCCTCGTCGGGGCCGCTGTCCAGCGCGGTGCGGGTGTGATCGAGCAGTGCGCGCAGCGAGACCAGGGGGGTGCCCAGGTCGTGGCACAGGGCCCGGAGCAGGGCCTGCTCCACGGTCGGTCGGGCGGGAGCACGCCACGCGCGGACCCGGTCGGGGAGGGAGTGCCACCGGGATCGGGGCCCGCCGGCCATGGGGCCCAGGGCGATGGTCACCGCGGTCCGCCGCGTCCGGCAGCTGCGACGTCCGGCGGGCAGAGGCGTCCTGAGGACGGGGAGAGCGAGAGGTACTCGGCCATGAGACACCCGGTGGGCCAGGGGAGCGACGACCCCGTTGCTGGAGCCTCACGTCCCGGTCCCAGCGAAACCGATCGCCCGGCGGTCGGCCACTCGGTGACGTGATGTGGCCCCCCAGGGCCACCGTGGCCCCGGGGGGCCACGGTGGCGGGGCGGTCCCGCGGTCGACCGTCGGCACCGCCGTGCATCAGCCGCCGGGGACCGATGCGTGCCGCGGGCGGCGCGCCACGCGCGGGTGGTACCGGACGGCGAGTCGCACTGCCAGTGCGGTGCCGACCACGAGTGCCGCCGCGGGGGAGGGTGCAGGGGCCAGCAGCGCGGTGAACGCAGCCAGCACCAGGACGAGGGTGTACGGGACGCCGTGCACGGAGCACCTCCGGTGGGGTGACTGCCGGCGCCCCCGGAGGGGCGCCGGCGGCTGGGGGTCGACCGGGCTACTTCAGGGCGTCCTTCGCCTTCTGCAGCAGCGTCTCCATCGGGGCCGGCGGGGTGCCGAACAGCCGCGGGTCACCCGGCGGCAGGATCGGGGCGTCGGCGTGCGCTGCGATCGGCGCCGAGGTCAGCACGTTGTCGGTGCCGTCCAGCGCGGGGCCGTTCGCCCAGCGGCCGTCGGTGGCGTTCGGGCCGTCGGAGGCGTCGATGAACGTGTACGCGAACTCGGGCAGCTCCTCGTCCAGTGGGAACGCCTCGGGCACCGGCACGCTGTCGAGGCCGTCGGCCTCCAGCTCCTGGCAGGCTGCCAGCCACTGCTGCTGGTGCATGTGGTCGCGGGTCAGGAGGAAGCGCAGCAGGTCCTTGACGCCCGGGTCGTCGGTCATGTTCCACAGCCGGGCCACCTGGAGTCGGCCCTGCATCTCGGCGGTGGCGTTGTAGTGGAAGTCGGCGAGCAGGTTGCCGCTGGCGGTGACGTAGGCACCGGTCCAGGGGTTGCCCATGCTGTCCATGTAGGAGGCGCCCCCGCCGTTGGCGATGGTGTGTTGCGGGTTGGTCATCCCGTAGCCGGCGGCGGCCTCCTTGTTCCGGTCCGCGGCGTCGGGCGTGAGCGGGCTGTGGTCCAGCAGCCGGTCGATCATCGTCACGATCATCTCGACGTGGGCGAGTTCCTCGGTGCCGATCGCCATCAGCATGTCCTTGTACTTTCCGGGCAGCCGGCAGTTCCAGCCCTGGAGCAGGTACTGGGTGGCGACGGTCATCTCGCCCCACTGACCGCCCAGGACCTCCTGCATCTTGCGGGCGAACTCCGCGTCGGGTCCGTCGGGCTTGGCCTCGAACTGCAGTGCATGGGTGTGGGTGAACACGGTGGGCTCCTGACGGTGAGGGCGTTCTCGGGTCCGGGCTGAGGACCGCGTCCTGCGGTCTCCTCCGCTGTCTGCCCGCCCCGGTGGCCCCTCCAGGCCGCGCCGTGGCCCGTGCGTGCCGACCTGTCGCGAGCCCCCCGGAGACCGCGGTCCCGTAGCAGTGGTGTCGGCGGCGACCGTCACGGGCATGGCCTGGTGATCGACGTCAGCCACGGTCCATGAACCCGCCCGCGTCCACCGTGGACGTGGTGATCGTCGACGACCACGCCCTGTTCAGCCGCGGCCTGGCGCTGCTCCTGCCCGAGGTGAGCGGGGGCCGGGTGCGGGTCGTCGGTGCGACGGACGACGCCTCGGCCGCGGCCTCCCTCGTGCACCGGGTCCGCGCCGACCTCGCCCTGGTCGACCTGGCCATGCCCCCACCCGGCGGGATCCGGGCCATCGCGGCGATCCGCCGGGCCGACCCCACGGTCCGCGTCGTCGCCCTCTCGGGCACTGCCGACGAGGACGAGCAACTGGAGTGCCTGCGGGCCGGGGCAGAGGGTTTCCTCCCCAAGACCAGCTCACCCGAGGTGCTGGTCCCGCCGCTGCTCGCCGTGCTGGACGGCTGGTCGGTGATGCCCACCGCCCTGCTGCGCCGGATGATCGCCGACAGCGCGCCCCGCGTCGACCGCGGCGTGGTCGACCGGCTCAGCGCCGACGACCGGCGGTTGTGGAAGCTGGTCGCTGCGGGGACGAGCACCAACGACCTGGCCGCGACGCTGCACGTGTCCGACCGGACCGCCAAGCGGCTGGTGGCGGGGCTGCTGCGGCAGCTGCGGGTCGGCAGCCGCACCGAGGCCGCCGCGCTGGCCGGCGAGGTGGGCCTGACCGGTGGGGGCGACCGGCCCGCGTGACCTGACTGGCCCCGATGGGCCATCGACGACCCCGCGGGGCCGCCCCGTCGGGCAGGAGAGGGACGACGCCGTCCCCGGAGGTCCCTGTGTTCCTGTCCCGTGTCGACGCCTCGGCACTCCCGCGGTCCGCCGGGCGACGGCGGCCCGGCCGGCTGCTGCCGATGCTGGGGCCCGCGTTCGTCGCGGCCATCGCCTACGTGGACCCGGGGAACGTGGCCACCAACTCCACCGCGGGTGCCTCCTTCGGCTACACGCTGCTGTGGGTCGTGGTCGCCGCCAACGTGCTGGCCGTCCTCGTGCAGACCCTGACCGCCAAGCTGGGGATGGCCACCGGCCGGGACCTGGCCACCCACTGCCGCCTCGAGCTGCCCCGCCCGGTGGTCCGGGGCCTCTGGGTGCAGGCCGAGGTGGTGGCCATCGCCACCGACCTCGCCGAGATCGTCGGGGGTGCCGTGGCGCTGCACCTGCTCTTCGGCGTCCCCCTGCCGGTCGGCGGGCTGCTCACCGCAGCGGTCGCCTGTGCCCTGCTGGGCCTGCAGCGCCACGGGCACCGGCCCTTCGAACGCGTCGTCACCGGGTGCCTGCTGGTCATCGCGGTCGGGTTCGGCTACACCCTCGTCGGCGCCGGGGTGGACCCGCAGGCCGGCCTGACCGGGCTGGCCCCCTCCCCACTGGACGGGCACGCGCTGGTGCTGGCGATCGGCATCCTCGGTGCCACGGTGATGCCGCACGTGGTCTACGTGCACTCGGCCCTGACGCCGGGCCGGTACGGGGACACGGTCACCGCCGGCCGCACCCGGGCCGGCCGGGCGCGGTTGCTCCGCGCCCAGCGGTGGGACGTCGGGTTGGCCATGCTGCTGGCCGGCGCGGTCAACGCCGCCCTGCTGATCGCCGCGGCCGGTCTGTTCGCCGGCACCGGACAGACCGAGCAGACCCTGGAGAGCGTGCACGCGGGCCTCGGTGCCCACTCCGGCCGGCTCGCGGCCACCGCCTTCGCCGTGGCCCTGCTCGCTTCCGGGTTCGCCGCATCGTCGGTCGGCACGCACGCCGGCCAGGTGGTGATGGCCGGCTTCCTACGACGGCGCGTCCCCCTGCTGCTGCGCAGGACCATCACGGTCGCCCCCGCGGTGGGCCTGCTCGCCGTGGGCGCAGACCCCACGGCTGCGCTCGTCTGGTCTCAGGTGGTGCTCTCCTTCGGCATCCCGTTCGCCCTGGTCCCCCTGGTCTGGCTCACCGCCCGCCGGTCGGTGATGGGCCCGTGGGTCAACCGGTGGACCACGACTGCGGCCGCCTGCGCGGTCACCGCCGTGGTCACCGGCCTCAACGGCTGGCTCGTGCTCGACCTGCTGGGCTGACTGCGGCACGGACGCCCGTCACCGACGGTGCACCTGACGTCGTGCCACGGCCGACCGGGACCGGCCCGCCGGGGCCGGGGTCCCGGCTGTACCTGGCCTGGACGAGCGCGCCGATCAGTCGATCTGCACGACCGACGGGGTCGCTGCTGCGGCCCGCGCCAGCTTCTTGGCCTCGTACATCCTCAGGTCGGCCGTGTGCAGCAGGGTAGCGAAGTCCGATCCGTCGGCGGGGCTGACGGCGGCACCGACGCTGGCCCGAACCACCACGACCTCCCCGCGCAGGTCGACCGGTCGGCCCAGGCCCTCCACCAGGGACCCGGCCACGTCGGCGGCCTCCTCGACTGCGCCGAGGGGGTCCAGGCCGGGGAGGGCCACCAGGAACTCGTCCCCGCCGAGCCGGGCCAGCAGGTCCCTGCGCCGCAGCCGGCCACGCAACCGCCTGCTGACCTCCACCAGCAGCTCGTCACCGGCGGCGTGGCCCATCCGGTCGTTGACCGCCTTGAACCCGTCGAGGTCGACGAACAGCAGGCCGAGGGCGGTGCCGGAGGCGTCGGCCTCCCACAGCGCGAGTTCGACCTGCTCCTGCAGCCGGCGTCGGTTGGGCAGGCCGGTGAGCGGGTCGGTGTAGGCCAGCTGCTCGATCCGGTCCAGGTACTGCCGGGTGCGGGCCTGCTCGGTGGAGAGACGGCGTTCGGCCTCGACCCGGGCGGTCACATCGGTCTGCACGCCGATGTACTGCACCACCCGGCCCCCGGCATCGACCACCGGAGCCAGGTGCAGCTCGTTCCACCAGGGGGTGCGCTCAGGAGCACGATCGTGAGACGCGTGACCGGTCTGACGCGGTGCCGGATCCGGCGCAGGTTGGTAGAGTCTGGCAGCCGTCCTGAAGCGGGCGGCTGCCGCATCGGTGGGTGCGCACCCGGGACCCATCACTCCGCTGAGATCAGGTTTCCTCGTGTCCACGCCACCTCCCGGTCGCTGGCATCCGTCGACCGCGCCCGTCCCTGACGACGCGCCGCTGTGC
>JAOPVM010000038.1 GCA_025966215.1 Klenkia sp. | reverse complement strand
TTCGAGTTCTTCCTGCGCAACAAGTGGGAGGAGTTCAACTCCTACCGGCAGAACGTCACCCCCTTCGAGCTCCGGCGCTACCTGCCCGGTCTGTGACGGCCGCGGTGCAGGGGGCAGCGGGGTCCTTCTTCTAGTCTCGCTCTCGTGACCCGCCTGCTCGTCGTCGTCCCGTCCGACACCGACCCGCCGGGGCGGCTGGGCCAGTGGCTCAGCGATGCCGGGCTCGAGCTCGACGCCCGGCACCTCGACCGCGGCGACGAGCTGCCGGTCGACCTGTCCGGGCACGACGGCCTGCTGGTGCTGGGCGGCCCACAGTCCTCGCTGGACGACGCTGCGACCAGCCCCGAGCTGGTGGGCATCCGCACGCTGCTGGCCCAGGCGCTGGCCGACGACGTCCCCACGCTCGCGGTCTGCCTGGGTGCCCAGCTGCTGGCCCAGGTCGGCGGCGGCAGCACCCGGGTCGGGGTCGAGGGTCCCGAGGTCGGCGCCACGCTGGTCGCCAAGCGCGACGCCGCCGACGTCGACCCGGTGTTCACCGGCCTGCCGCTGAGCCCCGACGTGCTCGAGTGGCACCACGACGAGATCGACCGGCTGCCGGCCGGGGCCACCCTGCTGGCCAGCAACCCGGCCTACGAGAACCAGGCCTTCCGGGTCGGCCGGCACGTCTACGGTCTGCAGTTCCACATCGAGACGACGCCGGAGATGGTGCGCACCTGGGCCACCGGCGACCCGGTGGGGGTGGCGTCCACCGGTCGGGACGTCGAGACGGTGTGCCTGGCCGCGGCCGACGTGCACCCCGACCTCGAGGAGGTCTGGGCCCCGTTCGCCGGCCGGTTCGCCGCCCTCGTCCAGTCCCGCGCCAGCACCCCCGCGGGCTGAGCGCGGTGAGCGAGCCGACCGACGTCCCCCGTCGGGCCGTCGTCCGGCTGGTCCGGTTTGGCTTCGAGGACGGTGCCCGGGCAGCCCGGCTGCTCGCCGACCCCGACCTCGGCCTGTGGGACCTCGAGCGCAACGAGCCCGCCGACCCCGAGGCGGCGCCGGTGGTGTCCGCGCTGGCCCGGGCCGGCGACCCCGACCTGGCGCTGCTCTCGCTGTCCCGGCTGGTGGAGGCCCTCGACCGGGAGGACCCCTCCGGTGAGCTGGCCGCCCAGCTGCTGGCCCGGCTGCGCGGTTCGGCGCTGCTGCGCGGGCGGCTGCTCGCCGTCCTGGGCGCCAGCGCCGGGCTGGACGACCACCTGGCCGCGTTCCCCGAGGACTGGGTCGTGCTGGACACCGAGCCCGGGTTGGCCCGCCCGACCCCGTACGCGCTGGAGCAGCAGATGCTGCTCGCCGTCGGCGCCGACCCCGACGACCCGCCGTGGGGCGTCGGGCTGGGCACCCCGGCCCCGGACGCCGACGGGGCCCGGGTCCGCGACCTGCGGCGCGCCTACTACCGGGCGGTGCTCTCGATCGCCGGTCGCGACCTCGGGGACGGCGTCAGCGCCGAGGAGGTGGCCGGTGAGCTGGCCGACCTGGCCGCGGCCGTGCTCACCGCCGGCCTCGCCCTGGCGCTGGCCGACCAGACCGCCGTGGCCACGCCCTGTCGGATCTCGGTGATCGCGCTGGGCAAGGCCGGGGGCCGGGAGCTCAACTACGTCAGCGACGTCGACGTCGTCTTCGTGGCCGAACCGCATCCGGCGCCGGGTGCGGAGCCCGACGAGGCCGGTGCGATCGCGACCGCCACCCGGGTCTGCAGCACCCTCATGCGGGTCTGCCACGAGGCGGCCTGGGAGGTCGATGCCGCACTGCGCCCGGAGGGCAGGGCCGGGCAGCTGGTGCGCACCCTGGCCCACCACGTCGCCTACTACGAGCAGTGGGCCAGCACCTGGGAGTTCCAGGCGCTGCTGAAGATGCGGCCGGTCGCCGGGGACCCCTCGCTGGGCCGGGAGTACGTCGACGCGCTGTGGCCGCTGGTCTGGACCGCCGGGGACCGACCCGGGTTCGTCGCCGACGTCCAGGCCATGCGGCGCCGGGTGGAGTCCCTCATCCCGCCCGCCCAGGCCGGCCGGGAGCTCAAGCTGGGCCGTGGCGGACTGCGCGACGTGGAGTTCAGCGTCCAGCTGCTGCAGATGGTGCACGGGCGGGTGGACGTCGCACTGCGCACCGGTGGCACGATCCCGGGGCTGCTGGCGCTGTCGGCCGGTGGCTACGTGGGCCGGGACGACACCGCGACGCTGATCGCCTCCTACCGGTTCCTGCGCACCGTCGAGCACCGCCTGCAGCTGGCCAAGCTGCGCCGCACCCACCTGCTGCCCACCGACGAGGTGCAGCTGCGCTGGCTGGCCCGCTCGATGGGCTACAAGCCCGACCACCGCGGGGACGCCGTGGCGGTGCTGCGCGCCGAGCTCGCCCTGCACACCCGCGAGGTGCGCCGGATCCACGAGAAGCTCTTCTACCGCCCGCTGCTGTCCGCGGTGGCCCGGGTGCCCGGCGAGCAGTTCGCGCTGGGCCCGCAGGCCGCCGGCGTCTGGCTGCGCGCCCTGGGGTTCGCCGACCCCGACGGCGCGCTGCGCCACCTGGCCGCGCTCACCGGCGGGGTGTCCCGGTCGGCGTCCATGCAGCGTTACCTGCTGCCGGTGCTGCTGCAGACGCTGGCCTCCTGCGCCGACCCCGACGCCGGGTTGTTGGCCTACCGGCAGGTGTCCGAGGCCCTCGGCGGCAACCAGTGGTACCTGCGGCTGCTGCGCGACGAGGGCCAGGTCGCCGAGCGGCTGGCCCGGTTGCTGGGCTCCAGCCGGTACGTCTCCGGGCTGCTGACCCGCACCCCGGAGGCGCTGCGGCTGCTGGCCCGGGACGAGGAACTGGTCCCGCGCAGCGCCGACGCGCTCGCCTCGGCCTGGCGCCAGTCGGTGGCCCGCGCCGGCACCGCGGCCGAGGGCGTGCAGGTGCTGCGCGCGCTGCGGCGCACCGAGCTGCTGCGGATCGCCTGTGCCGACCTGCTGGGCATGCTCGACGTCGTCGCCGTGGGGGTGGCGCTGCGCGACGTCGCCGTCGCCACCCTGCGCGCCGGGCTGGACGCCGCCGTCCGCAGCTGGGCCGCCGACGCCAAGGTGACGGTCGCGGACGTGCCGGTGGACATGGCCGTGATCGCCATGGGCCGGCTCGGGGGGGCGGAGATGAGCTACGGCTCGGACGCCGACGTGCTCTACGTGCACCGGGTGCGCCCGGGCGCCGAGGACGCCAAGGCCGCCGCGGCCGCCAACGCCATCGCGCACGCCCTGCGTCGGCTGCTCGGGGAACCCGCGCCGGACCCGGCCTTCGAGGTCGACGCCAACCTGCGGCCGGAGGGCCGGCAGGGCCCGATGTCACGCAGCCTGTCCTCCTTCGGCGAGTACTACGACCGCTGGGTGTCGGTGTGGGAGGTGCAGGCCCTGCTGCGCGCCGCGCCGGTGGCCGGCGACGAGGAGCTGTGCCGGCAGTTCTGCGACCTGGTCGACCCGCTGCGCTGGCCGGTCGACGGGCTCACCGAGGCGCAGGTCGCCGAGATCCGCCGGATCAAGGCCCGGGTGGAGAGCGAACGACTGCCCCGCGGCGCCGACCCCGCGACGCACACCAAGCTCGGCCGGGGCGGGCTGGCCGACGTGGAGTGGACCGTGCAGCTGCTCCAGCTGCAGCACGCCGGCACCCACCCGGGCCTGCAGGTCACCCCGACGGTCGACGCCCTGCAGGCGCTGGGGGACGAGGGCCTGCTGTCCGCCGAGGACGTCGACGCCCTGCGCGAGGCCTGGGAGCGGGCCAGCCGGGCCCGCAACGCGGTGTTCCTCGTGCGGGGCCGACCCGGTGACCAGCTGCCCCGGCCCGGCCTCGAGCTGTCCGGGGTGGCCCGGGCGAGCGGGTACGGCGCCGACGTCGACCCCGGTGAGTTCGTCGACGACTACCGGCGGGCCACCCGGCGCGCCCGGTCGGTGGTCGAGCGCGTCTTCTACGGCATGCAGCCCGACGGGTCCTGACCCCGGGAACAGGACACCCCGGCGGGGCGCTGGTCGGGGGGACGACGTCGCCAGCCACCGGGAGACACCATGCCCATCGAGTTCCTCGGCATCGCCGCCACCAACGACGGGTCGGAGACCAACCCCCGCTCGGGGGCCTCCTTCGACCGCGAGTACACGATCCGACTGGGCCGGGCCCACGAGGACTTCGGCTGGGACCGGGTGCTGTTCGCCTACGGTTCCGGCGCCCCCGAACCCTCGGCAGCCGCGGCCTGGCTGCTGGCGCACACCGACACGCTGCAGGTGCTGCTGGCCCACCGGCCCAACGTCAGCCACCCGACGTTCGCCGCGAAGACCTTCGCCACGCTGGACCAGATCGGGCAGGGTCGGCTGACGGTGCACGTCATCACCGGGGGCACCGACCACGAGCAGCAGCGCGAAGGCGACTTCCTCACCAAGGACCAGCGGTACTCCCGCACCCGGGAGTTCATGCAGATCGTCAAGAAGGCGTGGACGTCGCACGAGCCCTTCGACTGGGCGGGCGAGCACTACCGGTTCGCCGACTTCGTGTCCGACACCTTCCCGGTGCAGCAGCCTCGCCCCGACCTGTCCTTCGGCGGCTCCTCGGAGGCCGCCTACGCCGTCGGCGGTGCTGAGGCGGACGTGTTCGCGCTGTGGGGCGAGCCGCTGGCGGAGACCGCGACGCAGATCGAACGGGTGCACGCCGCCGCCCGCGCCGCCGGACGGACCGAGATGCCGCGCATCCAGGTCGCCTTCCGCCCGATCATCGCCCCCACCGAGGAGCTGGCCTGGGAGAAGGCGCACCGCACCGTCGCGCGGATCGAGTCGATGCGCTCGGGCACCGGGCGCGCGCCGCTGTCGATCAGCCGGCCCCCGGCCGACGGCCCGGAGAACACCGGCTCGCAACGGCTGCTCGAGATCGCCGCCCGCGGTGAGCGCTTCGACCGGGCGCTGTGGACCCCGACGGCTGCCGCCAGCGGGGGAGCAGGCAACTCCAACGCCCTGGTCGGCACCCCGGAGACCGTCGCCGCGGCCCTGCTGGACTACGTCGACCTGGGTGTGGACATCATCTCGATGCGCGGCTACGACCTGCTCGGGGATGCCATCGACGTGGGCCGGTACGTGATCCCGCTGGTGCGCGAGGAGGTCGCGCGCCGGGACCGCCGGCAGGCGACCGGGGACGCTGCGTGAGGTTCGGCGAGGGCCCGGGCGGGCACCGGGGTCCCGTGCCCGAGGACCGCGAACGCGCCACCATCACCCCCTACCGGGACGGCCCGCTGATCGTGCGGGGCGACTTCCGGCTGGTCGACACCGACGGCAACGAGATCGACCCCGGCCGGGAGACCGTGGCGCTGTGCCGGTGCGGCAAGTCCGGGCTCAAGCCGTTCTGCGACGGCAGCCACAAGAAGGCCGGCTTCCACGCGCCGTCGGCACCCCGCAGCGAGCGCCCCTCCACCCGGCTGGACGCCCTCGACACCGAGTGAGACACCACGGAGCCCCTCCCCGCCGCAGCGGGGAAGGGCTCCGTGCGTGGGGTCAGACGTGCACGGCGGCCCGGGTGCGCAGCGCGCTGCGGCCGGCGGTCCACTCCTGCAGGGCCAGCGCGCCCGCGCGGGCCTCGAGCTCCAGGGCCACGGCGGCACCGAAGAGCAGGTCGGCCCGCAGCGACTCGTCGTCGGCGACCAGCGAGCCGCACATGTCGACCGAGGCCAACTGCTCGTGCACCGCGTCGGCCTCCACGTGCTCGTCGTAGAACAGCGTCGCGTCCTCGCCCTTGCCCAGTCGGCGCAACCCGGAGGCGTACCGGCGGCTGGGCACCGTGGAGGTCATCTCCAGGGCGGCCAGGTGGCCGACGGTGGCTGCCCGATGCCGTCGGTGCAACCCGAAGAAGCTCATCGCGTTCAACGTGGCCAGCTGCTCGGCGGGGACGGCGTCGACGTGCGCGCCGTGGGTGGCGTCCAGGCCGAAGGCGCGCATGACCCGAGCGAACAGCGCCGAGTGCATCCGGAGGGCGGACCCGCCGCCGTACTCGTCGGCCTGGATCTCCACGACGGCGGCCTTGGCCCGTCCGTCCAGCCGGGGGATCACCCAGGTGTGCGGGTCGGCCTCCTTGAGGTGGTAGACCGACCGCAGGGTGAGGAACTCCGCCCACTGGGTCTCGTCGGCCCGCTTGGCCATGTGCTCGGACATCGAGGGGCCGTCGTCGGCGGCGACCATCGCGGCCAGCTGGCGGTCGACGGAGTCCGTCGGGTCGACGAAGGAGGCCACCCACGGGTCGGCCGCGGTGTGCAGCCCGGCCTCGAAGGCTCGCTCCAGGACCGCACGCAGACCCAGCAGCGTCGGGTCCCACTCGAACCGGTCGTCGACCTCCGGGAAGCCCTGGTAGTGCAGCTCGTAGCAGACGTACAGCGCCACCTGCAGGTCGTCGTCGGCCAACGGCACAGGGGTCGCGGCGACCTGGTCGGCCAGTGCGAGGGTGGCCGGGGAGATCGTCGTCCCGGTCGTCAGGTCGGAGAACAGGGCGTCGGACAGCGGCCCGCGGGGCATCGGCAGCGGCATCGTCGGTCCATGCCCACCCCCGAGCGATCCAGAACATCCCGTTGCGCAGTTCGGCAGCGGTGGTCACCGTCGCGAGACACCGCCGGTGCCGGCGCTGCCTGGGTGCCGCTGCACCGGTCGCCCGTGGGGGTGCACCGCTCCACACGAGGAGCCCGCATGAGCGGGGACGCACCTGGCCCCGCTGGAGCAGCCGGGGGCGGCCGACCAGCTCGAGGGCCTGGTGGCCGCCGACCCGTGGCCGCTGCCGACCCCCAGGGGATGCTCTCCGTCCTCCGAGCGGTCTCAGCCCTCGAACGCGGTGGCCATCCGGGCCTGCTCGGCCAGCACGTCGTCCATCCGGGCCTGGACGGCGTCCAGCTGACCGATCTGCCGACTGGTCTCGGTGATCCCGGCCGAGACGGCCCGGGTGGTCTCCTGCATGCCGGTCACCTGGGCCGCGACCCGCTTGGTCGCGCTGGCGGTCTCCCGGGCGAGCTCCTTGACCTCGTTGGCGACGACGGCGAAGCCGCGCCCCAGCTCGCCGGCCCGGGCGGCCTCGATGGTGGCGTTGAGCGCCAGGAGATTGGTCTGGTCGGCGATGCCCGAGATGATCCGGATGACCTCCCCGACCGCGGCGGAGGCGGCGTCCAGGGCCTGGACCTCGGCGGTCATCGACCCGGCCTGCTCGACCGCGCCGACGGCGACCCGGCCGGCGTCGTCGGCGGCCTGACGCAGCCGGGTCACGGTGTCCAGGAGGGCGCGGGCGTTGGCGGCGTCGCTGTCGCTGCGGCGGAGCACCTCCATCCGCTGGGAGACCAGCTGGGCCACGTTGCGCAACGCCGAGGCGCGGGAGTCGGACAGGTCGATGGTCTCGGTGGTGAAGAAGTCCATCGTGCCGATCACCTGCCCGGCGACCGTGACCGGGAAGCAGACCCCCGAGCGCACCCCGGCCCGCTGCGCGGCGGGTGCCCGCACGCAGTCGGTGAGCTCGGCCAGGTCCCGGACGAACACCAGGTCCCGGGCCCGCCAGGCGCGGCCGGACAGGCCCACGCCCTCGGCGAAGCTGGCGGCCAGGGTCACCTCGCGGAACTCCGGCCCGGCCGACCCGGACTCGGTGTCGAAGCGGAGGACGCCGGAGCTGGTGTCCAGCGCCCAGTACGACCCGTAGGCCCAGCCGAAGGCGGTGCGGACCGTCTCCAGCGCGGTTCTCAGCGCGCCGGACTGGCTGTCGGCCGCGCCGATCTCGGTCACCACCGTGGTGACGGCGGCCCGGTCGTGGATGGTCTCGGTCAGCTGCGCCTCCACCAGGGCGCGGCGGCGGGCCTGGGCGGCGACCCGGGCGATGGCCTGCCACTTCTGGGTGCGGGCGCCGAAGAAGGGCAGCTCGGCCCGGCCGTGGTACTCCTGGACCGCGACGACCTCGTCGTTCTCCAGCACCGGGAGGAAGCAGCCCTGCCGGGCACCTGCGGCGGCCGCGGCGGCCCAGCGGGCACAGCCGGCCGGGTCCGTCGTCGGCCCGGCGAGCACCGGTTCCCGACGCAGCAGTGCCTGCCCGCCCAGCCCGGCCGCCGCGGTCAGCAGCGTGCCGGTGGGCCAGCTGCCGGCCATCGCCGCAACCAGCGGCCCGGTCTCGTGGGCCAGGGCGAACCCGCCCGGGACCGGCAGCCAGACGGCGCCGTAGTCCAGACCCAGGGCGTCCACCAGTGCGGTGACGACGACGCGGTGCGCGTGCGCACCGTCCTGCACGCCGGCCTCCAGGGCCGCGAGCACCTGCTCGAGGGCCTCGACGTCGCGGGGCGGGGTGGTGACCGGGGTGTCCTTGGTGCGGCGCAGCACGGCGTCTCCTCGACGGGTCCGGTTGGCCGGTGGGACCAACACATCACCTATCGGGACCGAGCGGGGGGAGTTGAGTCGAGCCGAGGGGGCACTGCGGCCCCCGACCTCGGTGAGGTCGGGGGCCGCAGGGAGGACGTGGATCAGATGTCGTAGTACATCGCGAACTCGTGCGGGTGCGGGCGGAGGCGGATCGGGGTGATCTCGTTCTCCCGCTTGTACTCGATCCAGGTCTCGATCAGGTCGGGGGTGAAGACGCCACCGTCGAGCAGGTAGTCGTGGTCCACCTCGAGCCGGTCGAGCACTGCGTCCAGCGACGCGGGCACCTTCTCGATGCCCATGGCCTCCTCGGGCGGCAGCTCGTAGAGGTCCTTGTCCACCGGGGCCGGGGGCTCGATCTTGTTCTTCACGCCGTCCAGACCGGCCATCAGCATCGCCGAGAAGGCGAGGTAGGGGTTGGCCGACGGGTCCGGCACGCGGAACTCGATGCGCTTGGCCTTCGGGTTGTCGCCCGAGATCGGGATGCGGCAGCAGGCCGATCGGTTGCGGGCCGAGTACACGAGGTTGATCGGCGCCTCGTAGCCGGGGACCAGCCGGTGGTAGCTGTTCACCGTCGGGTTGGTGAAGGCGAGCAGCGACGGGGCGTGGGAGAGCAGACCGCCGATGTAGTGGCGGGCCATGTCGGACAGGCCCGCGTAGCCGGTCTCGGCGGCGAACAGCGGCTCGCCGTCCTTCCACAGGCTCTGGTGGCAGTGCATGCCCGAACCGTTGTCCCCGAACAGCGGCTTGGGCATGAAGGTGGCCGTCTTGCCGTGCGCCCAGGCGGTGTTCTTGACGATGTACTTGAACAGCATCAGGCTGTCGGCCGAGCGCAGCAGCGTGTCGTACTTGTAGTTGATCTCCGCCTGACCGCCGGTGCCCACCTCGTGGTGACCGCGCTCGAGCTCGAGGCCCGCGTTGGTCAGGTGGGTCATCATGTCCGACCGCAGGTCGCTCTGGTGGTCGTAGGGCTCGACGGGGAAGTAGCCGCCCTTGGCCCGGGTCTTGTAGCCCAGGTTGGGGCCGCCGTTCTCGCCGGTCTTCGAGCCCGAGTTCCAGGAGCCCTCGACCGCGTCGATGTGGTAGTAGCCCTCGTTGAT
>JAOPVM010000013.1 GCA_025966215.1 Klenkia sp. | reverse complement strand
CGCCCGCGGAAGGAGTCCGCCTCCGCCTCCGGCCGACCGAACAGCTTGACCAGCAGCGCCCCGGCCACGTTGAACCGCTCGGTCATCGTCGCGTTCATCGACGCGTTCAGGCCGTAGGACTCCCGGGTGATCTCCTGCAACCGCTTGCCGATGCGCTGGGCCGGCAGCACGAACAGCGGCACCATCACGATCGACAGCAGGGTGATCTGCCAGGACAGCGTGAACATGACCCCGGCGGTGAGCACCAGGCCGATCACGTTGGAGACCACGCCGCTCAGCGTGGAGGTGAACGCCTGCTGGGCGCCGATCACGTCGTTGTTGAGCCGGCTGACCAGGGCCCCGGTCTGGGTACGGGTGAAGAACGCGACCGGCATCCGCTGCACGTGGGCGAACACCCGGGCGCGCAGGTCGTAGATCACGCCCTCACCGATGCGGGAGGAGTACCAGCGCTGGGCCAGCGAGCTGCCGGCGTCCAGCACCGCGAGACCGGCGATGAACAACGCGATCCGGACGATGTCGGCCGCGGTGCCGTCCAGCCGGGCGATCCGGTTGACGATGTCACCGGCCAGCAGCGGGGTGACCACGCCGATCACGGCCGAGACGACCACCAGGCTGAGGAACCAGGTCAGGTCGCGCCGGTACGGCCCGGCGATGCCGAGGATCCGCTTGACGGTGCCCTTCGGGATCTCCCGGCCGGCCTTCGGCTGCCGCTGGAAGGACCGCATCGCGGCCATCGAGGTCATCGGTGAGCTCATGGGGTGACCCCTCTCGTCCCCGCGCTCAACCCCGTGACGGTGGTGCCTGTTCCACCAGCGCGTGCAGCCGCCGCACCTGCGCGGCGCGCTCGGCGGCGTCCTGGGTGGCGGTGTCGGAGGCCGCCGCCGAGCGCACGAGGGCGGCGGTCTCCCGGCTGGCCCGGACGTCGGGGCCGAGGATGCCGGCGACGAGGGTCGCGACGGCGTCCTCGAGCTCCTCGGTGGGGACGACGACGGTCGCCAGCCCGCTGGCCAGCGCCTCGGGGGCACCCACCTCCCGGCCGGTCAGGCACATCTCCAGCGCCCGGGAGTAGCCGACGGCCTGGACCAGCGTGGAGGTGCCGGTGAGGTCGGGCACCAGGCCGAGCCGGGCCTCGGGCAGCGAGAAGGTGGCCTCGGTGCCGCAGACCCGCAGGTCGCAGGCCAGCGCCAGTTGCGCCCCGGCGCCGATGGCGTGGCCCTGGACGACGGCGACCGAGACGACGCCCGGGCTGCGCAGCCAGCGGAACCCGTCCTGGTAGCCGCCGATCCGCTCCTGGGCGGCCTCGTCACCGAGGGCGACCAGCGCCCCCAGCCCGCCGGGCAGCTCGGGATCGGTGGCGAAGAGCGACCGGTCCAGCCCCGCGGAGAACGCCCGGCCGGCCCCGCGGACCAGCACGACCCGGACGTCGGCGGGCAGCTCGGCACCGATCGCGGCCAGCGCGTGCCAGGTCGCCGGGGTCTGGGCGTTGAGCTGGTCGGCGCGGTCCAGGGTGACGGTGAGGACCGGGCCGTCGAGCGAGGTGGTGACCCAGCCGCGCGCCGGGTCCCCGGTCACGAGCCGGTGCTCGAGCGGTTGGCCCCGCCGCGGCTGCGCAGGGTCGCACCGGACTCCGACAGCAGCCGGTGCACGAAGCCGTAGGAGCGGCCGGTGGAGGCCGCCAGCAACCGGATGCTCTCCCCGCCGTCGTAGCGCTTGCGCAGCTCCTCGGCGAGGGTGCTGCGGTCCCCACCGGTGATCCGCTTGCCCTTCGCGAGGTCCGTGGTGCCCTCGGCAGGTGCGTTCGAGTCGGCCATGACTCCCCTCCGTGCCAACGGGGGTCCGGCAACGCCGGAGCCGTCCGCTGGTCGCCCGGACCGCCGTCCTGGTGACGTCGGCCTCTCGGACCGATGATCACCCACGAGCGCGCGCAGCGCGCGGTGACGGACGGGACGGTCTGGTCGCAGGGACCCGCGGCGTGCGAGCACGCCGTGGGGGGCGATCAGGTCCTTCGTCAGGCGAGTTCGACGAGCTCGGCGAAGTCGGCCGACCAGGTGTCCTCGGTGCCGTCGGGCAGCAGGATGACCTTGTCCGGGTCCAGCGCGGTCACCGCGCCCTCGTCGTGGGTGACCAGCACGATGGCGCCCTGGTAGGTGCGCAGCGCCTCGAGCACCTGCTCGCGGCTGGCCGGGTCCAGGTTGTTGGTGGGCTCGTCCAGCAGCAGCACGTTGGCCGCCGAGCAGACCAGGGCGGCCATCGCCAGCCGGGTCTTCTCCCCACCGGACAGGGTGCCGGCCCGCTGGTCGACGGCGTCCCCGGAGAAGAGGAAGGCGCCCAGGATGCGGCGCAGCTCGGTGGCGGTCTGGTCCGGTGCCGCCGACTGCATGATCTCCAGCAGCGAGCGGTCCATGTCCAGCGTCTCGTGCTCCTGGGCGTAGTAACCCAGCCGCAGCCCGTGCCCGGCCTTGACCTCACCGGTGTCGGGCACCTCGGTGCCGGCCAGCATCCGCAGCAGGGTGGTCTTGCCGGCGCCGTTCAGCCCCAGGACGACGACCCGGGTGCCCCGGTCGATGGCCAGGTCCACGCCGGTGAAGATCTCCAGCGACCCGTAGGACTTGGACAGCCGCTCGGCGGTCAGCGGGGTCTTGCCGCAGGGGGCGGGGGTCGGGAAGCGCAGCTTGGCGACCCGGTCCTGCACCCGCACCTGCTCCAGGCCCGCGGCCAGGCGCTGGGCGCGCTTGTCCATCGACTGCGCGGCCTTGGCCTTGGTGGCCTTGGCGCGCATCTTGTCCGCCTGCGCGGTCAGCGCGCCGATCTTCTTCTCGGCGTTGGCCCGCTCGGAGCGGCGGCGGCGCTCGTCGGTCTCCCGGGCGTCCAGGTAGCGCTTCCAGCCCAGGTTGTAGACGTCGACGGTGGCCCGGTTGGCGTCCAGGTGCCAGACCTTGTTGACCACGGCGGCGAGCAGCTCGACGTCGTGGCTGATCACGATGAGCCCGCTGCGGTGGGTGGCCAGGAACCCCTTGAGCCACGCGATGGAGTCGGCGTCCAGGTGGTTGGTGGGCTCGTCGAGCAACAGCGTCTCGGCGTCGGAGAAGAGGATCCTGGCGAGCTCGACGCGGCGGCGCTGGCCTCCGGACAGCGTGGACAGCGGCTGCTCCAGCACCCGGTCGGGCAGGCCCAGGTTGGTGCAGATGCGTGCGGCGTCGGACTCCGCGGCGTACCCGCCCATGGCGGCGAACTGGTCCTCGAGCCGGCCGTAGCGGCGGACGGCGCGGTCGCGCTCGGTGTCGTCGGCGGGCTCGGCCATCGCGACCTGGGCCTTGGTCAGCTGCGCCTTGAGCTCGTCGAGGCCGCGGCCGGACAGCACCCGGTCGCTGGCGCTGATCGACAGGTCGCCGCTGAGGGTGTCCTGCGGCAGGTACCCCAGCTCCCCGACCTGGTCGACCTTGCCGGCGTGCGGCACGCGCTCACCGGCCAGCGTGGTGAGCGTGGTGGTCTTGCCGGCGCCGTTGCGCCCGACGAGCCCGATCCGGTCACCGGGCTGGACGCGCAGGTCCGCCCCGCTGATGAGGATGCGGCTCCCCGCGCGGAGCTCCAGGCCGGTGGTCGTGATCACTGAGCCCAGGGTAACCGCGTCCGGGCCGGGTTCCGAGGGGTTGCGACGGTGACGTCGGCGGCACCTGGCGCGCTGCTCGGGGCCGCGGGCGGGGCGTCACGGCCCTAC
>JAOPVM010000012.1 GCA_025966215.1 Klenkia sp. | reverse complement strand
GCGGTGTCCAGCAGGAACATCCGGCCCGGCTGCAGCCGACCCTTGGCCACGACGTCCCCGGCGGGGATGTCCAGCACGCCGACCTCCGAGGCCAGGACGACGACGTCGTCCTTGGTGCGCCACCAGCGCCCGGGGCGCAGGCCGTTGCGGTCGAGCACGGCACCGATCTGGGTGCCGTCGGTGAACGCGACACAGGCCGGGCCGTCCCAGGGCTCCATCACGGCGGAGTGGAAGCGGTAGAAGGCGCGGCGGGCGGCGTCCATCTCGGCGTGGTTCTCCCACGCCTCGGGGATCATCATCAGCACCGCGTGCGGCAGCGACCGGCCGGACAGGTGCAGCAGCTCGAGCACCTCGTCGAAGGTCGCCGAGTCGCTGAAGTCGGCAGCGGTGACCGGGAAGACCCGGTCGAGCCCGAGCTCGGACGCCGGTCCGGCCGGCCCGTCGAACAGGTGGGTGTCGAGCTTGGCCTCGCGGGCCCGCATGCGGTTGCGGTTGCCCTTGATGGTGTTGATCTCGCCGTTGTGCGCGATCACCCGGAACGGGTGGGCCAGCGGCCAGCTCGGGAAGGTGTTGGTGGAGAAGCGGCTGTGCACCAGCGCGATCGCCGACTCGTACCGGTCGTCGGTGAGGTCGGGGAAGAACGCCGGGAGCTGGTCGGTGGTCAGCATCCCCTTGTAGGTGACCGTGCGGGAGCTCAGCGAGGCGAAGTACAGCGAGCTGCCGTCGGCCTCCGCAGCCCGCTCGGCCCGCTTGCGCAGCACGAACGCGCGTCGCTCGAGCCGGGTGACCCCGTGGGTCGTGGTGCTGCCACCGAAGGCGGTGGCGTCGGCGCGGGCCGCGGTGCCATCGGCGACGAACAGCTGGGCGAAGTGCGGCATGACCGCCAACGCGGTGGGGCCGATGTCGGCGGCCTCGGGGGCGATGGGCAGCTCGCGCCAGCCCAGCACGACCAGGCCCTCCTCGGCGGCCAGCCGGGCGACGTCGGCGACCCGCGCGGCCCGCTCGGCCTCGTCGCGGGGCAGGAACCCCACCCCGACGGCGTACTCCCCGACCGGCGGCAGGTCGAAGTCGACGACGGCGCGCAGCAGCGCGTCGGGCACCTGGGTCAGGATGCCGGCACCGTCCCCGGAGTTGGGCTCGGAGCCCGCGGCGCCGCGGTGGTCCAGGTTGTGCAGGGCGGTCAGGCCCATCGACACGATCGACCGCGAGCGGCGGCCCTGCGCGTCGGCGACGAAGGCCACCCCGCAGGCGTCGTGCTCGTTGCTGGGGTCGTAGAGACCCGAGGCGGCCGGGACGGCGGAGAAGGGGACCCGCGAGGCGCTGGGCACGACTGCCGCAGAGGCCGGCGTGGTGGTCGGCGTGGTGGAGGAAGACATGTCACTCCCGTCGACGGCGAGACCCGCGTCGTCCGGGAGGAGCCGGATGCTCGCGGGGGGCCTGGTGGGGCCCGGCCGGGTGGTCAGGGGCGGGCGGGGGGAGGGGTGGATCAGGTGGTGCAGGGCCCGGCAGGGCTCTCGCGCACCCGCGGGCGGGTCTCCGCGGGGTGTCGTGCGCGGGGCGTCGCTGGCCCGGTTCCGACGTGGTCGTCCACCCCAGGATCGCTGGGTGGGCTCTCCGGGAGCGTACACAGAGTGGACACACTCGCGACACGCTCACGCAGTGAGGCGAACGTCTCCGTCAGGAGGTCGTACCCGGGCGTGCAGGTGGGTCGTCAGGGTCCTTGGCGCTGGTCGACGGCGCATCCGCCGGCTCGCCCACGGCCTGGTCCGGGTCGGTGCCCGCGCTCTCGTCGGCGGCCTGCCGGGCCCGGAACTCCTCGCCGCGCGTGATGACCTCCCGCGGACGGCCACGTTGCCAGACCAGGTAGGCCACCGCGCACAGCCCGACCACGACAGCGGTGAAGACGTTGAGCCGCACCCCGAAGAAGCGCTCGGCCTCGTCGATGCGCAGGGTCTCGATCCAGCCGCGGCCCAGGCAGTAGCCGGCGACGTAGAGGGCGAAGGCCCGGCCGTGCGAGAGACCGAAGCGCTTGTCGGCCCAGATGACCACGGCGGCGACGGCGAGGTTCCACAGCAGTTCGTAGAGGAAGGTGGGCTGGAAGGTGCCGAGCACGACCGGGTTCCCGGCGGCGTCGGTGACCGCCCGGCCGGCCGACTGGTCCCACTGGTGGATCGTCAGCCCCCACGGCAGGTCGGTGGCCCGGCCGTAGAGCTCGTTGTTGAACCAGTTGCCCAGCCGGCCGACCGCCTGCGCGATGAGCAGACCCGGGGCCAGGGCGTCGGCGTAGGCCGGCAGCGGGATGCCGCGGCGACGGCAGGCGATCCAGGCGCCCACGCCACCGAGGGCGATGGCGCCCCAGATGCCCAGGCCGCCCTCCCAGATGTAGAGCGCCCGCACCGGGTCGCCGTTCTCCCCCCAGTAGGGCTCCGGGGTGGTGATGACGTGGTAGACGCGGCCGCCGACGATGCCGAAGGGCACGGCCCACACGGCGATGTCCAGCGAGTCGCCGGGGGCTCCCCCGCGGGCGACCCAGCGCTTCTCGGTGAGCCAGGCGGCGATGACGATGCCGGCGATGATCGCCAGCGCGTAGGCACGCAGCGGGAAGGGCCCGATGTCCCAGACGCCCTGGGTGGGGCTGGGGATGGCGGCCAGCAGGTCGGTGCTCACCGGCGGCGCACGCCCGCCGCGAGGTCGGCCGACAGCGCTCGGACGCCCTCGGCGCCGTGCCCGTCCAGCAGCTGGCGGACGTAGGCCGAGCCGACGATGACGCCGTCGGCGAACGAGGCGACCTCGGCGGCCTGGCTCCCGTTCGAGACGCCCAGGCCGACACAGACCGCCAGCT
>JAOPVM010000004.1 GCA_025966215.1 Klenkia sp. | reverse complement strand
CCGACGGCATCGACCGGGAGGCCCCCTTCCGCCCCTATGCCCTCGACGAGCAGGCGCTGGCCCGCGCGGCGTCCGACGCCGTGGTGCTGCACTGCCTGCCCGCCTACCGCGGCAAGGAGATCGCCGCGTCGGTCATCGACGGCCCGCAGAGCGCGGTGTTCGACGAGGCGGAGAACCGGCTGCACGCCCAGAAGGCGCTGCTCGTCTGGCTGCTGGGGCGCTGACCCGGTGACCTCGGCGCTGAACCGCCCGGCCCGGCACGCCCGGATCGCCGAGCTGATCACCGCCCAGCCGGTGACCAGCCAGGCGCACCTGGCCCGGCTGCTGTCCGACGCCGGCGTCGAGGTCACCCAGGCCACGCTGTCCCGCGACCTCGAGGAGCTCGGTGCGGTCAAGCTGCGTGGGTCCGACGGCGTCCCGGCGTCCTACGTGCTGCCCCCGGAGAACGCCCCGCTGCGTCCGGCCCAGTCGGCCCCCGGTCGGTTGACCCGGATGCTGGGGGAGCTGCTGACCAGCGCCGAGGGCAGTGCGAACCTCGCCGTGCTCCGCACCCCGCCCGGCGCCGCGCAGTTCCTCGCCTCGGCCCTGGACAAGGTCGGCCTGCCCGACGTGCTGGGCACCATCGCCGGCGACGACACTCTGCTGGTCGTCTCCCGCGCCCCGGACGGCGGCGCGGCCCTGGCCGACCGGCTGCTCGCCCTGGCCGGCGGCGCACCCCCCGACACCGCACCCGACCCCGAAGGACGTCCCGCACCGTGAGCACCGCACCGACCGGATCCGACACCAGGCTCTGGGGAGGCCGGTTCGGCGGCGGCCCCTCGGCCGCGATGGCGGCGCTGTCCAAGTCCACCGACGTGGACTGGCGGCTGGCCCCCTTCGACCTGGCCAGCTCCCGCGCGCACGCCCGGGTGCTGCACCGCGCCGGGCTGCTCACCGCCGACGAGCTCGAGCAGATGGTGGGTGCGCTCACCGAGCTGTCCGCCGAGGTCGCCGACGGCACCTTCACCGCGATCGAGGCCGACGAGGACGTGCACGAGGCGCTGGAGCGCGGCCTCACCGCCAAGCTCGGCACCCTGGGCGGCAAGCTCCGCGCCGGGCGGTCCCGCAACGACCAGGTCGCCACCGACCTGCGGCTCTACCTGCGGCACCACGTGCGTGCGCTGGTGGGCGACCTCGCCGACCTCGAGGAGGCCCTGGTCGGGCTGGCCGAGCGCTACCGCACCGTGGCCGCCCCCGGCATGACCCACCTGCAGCACGCCCAGCCGGTGCTCATCGCCCATCAGCTGCTCGCGCACGCGCACTCGCTGGCCCGCGACGTCGACAGGTTGCTGGACTGGGACCGCCGCACCGCGGTCAGCCCGCTGGGCGCCGGGGCGCTGGCCGGGTCCTCGCTGCGGTTGGACCCCGACGCCGTCGCAGCCGAGCTCGGCTTCGACCGCGCCGCGGACAACTCGATCGACGCGGTCAGCGACCGCGACTTCGCCGCCGAGTTCTGCTTCGCCGCCGCCCTGCTCGGGGTGCACCTGTCCCGGTTGGGGGAGGAGGTCGTGCTCTGGACGTCGACCGAGTTCGGCTGGGCCCGTCTCGACGACGCCTGGGCCACCGGGTCCTCGATCATGCCGCAGAAGAAGAACCCGGACATCGCCGAGCTGGCCCGCGGGAAGGCCGGCCGGTTCGTCGGCAACCTGACCGGTCTGCTGACGATGCTCAAGGGACTCCCGCTGGCCTACGACCGCGACCTGCAGGAGGACAAGGAGCCGGTCTTCGACTCCATCGAGCAGCTCGCCCTCCTGCTGCCCGCGGTCACCGGGATGATCGCCACCCTGACGCTGCGGCCCGAGGTGCTCGAGGCCGCCGCCCCCCAGGGGTTCGCGCTGGCCACCGATGTCGCCGAGTGGCTGGTCTCGGCCGGGGTGCCCTTCCGCTCCGCCCACGAGATCAGCGGTGCCATGGTCGCCCGGTGCGAGGAGCTCGGCGTCGAGCTCGACGAGCTCACCGACGCCCAGCTCACCGAGGTGTCCGAGCACCTGACGCCCGAGGTCCGCACCGTCCTGTCGGTACCCGGTGCCCTGGCCGCCCGCAAGGCGCGCGGTGGGACGGCGCCCGAGCGGGTCGCCGAGCAGCTGGAGGCGTTGACCGCGCTGCTGGCCGACCACCGCTCGTGGGCCGGGGCCTCCCCGGTCGCTGCCGCACTCTGAGCCGGTGGACCGACCCGGCCCGCTCGTCACCCCCGACGAGCTGCTCGGGCGGCCCGAGGTCGTCGCGCCGACCCTGCTCGGCTGCTGGGTGGTCGTCGAGCGTCCCGAGGGCACCGTCGCCGTCCGGCTGACGGAGGTGGAGGCCTACTCCGGGGCCGGGGACGACCCCGCGGCGCACTCCCATCGCGGCCCCACGCCCCGCTCGGCCGTCATGTTCGGCCCGCCCGGACACCTGTACGTGTACTTCAGCTACGGCATGCACTGGTGCGCCAACGTGGTCTGCGGCGCCGCCGGGGAGGGGTCGGCCGTGCTGCTGCGGGCCGGGGAGGTGGTCGCCGGCCTCGAGCTGGCCCGGACCCGTCGGCCCGCCGCGTCCTCGGACCGTGACCTGGCCCGCGGTCCGGCGCGGCTCACCTCGGCCCTGGGCGTCGGACCGGGCGACCGGGACGTCTGTCTGCTCGACCCGTCGTCCGCGGTTCGGCTGCACCACGGCACCCCACCCGCGTCGGTGACCGCCGGACCCAGGGTCGGGATCACCCATGCCGCGTCCCTGCCGTGGCGGTTCACCGAGACCGGTGCCCCCACCGTGAGTGCCTTCCGTGCAGGGGTGCGGACGACGCGACGGGCTGCCGGGCAGGATGGAGCCCCGTGAGCACCCCTGACGTCGTCGACGAGCTGCACCGCCGCGGGCTGATCGCCCAGAGCACCGACGAGACCGCCCTGCGCGCGTCCCTGGCGGAGGGGACGGTCACCTACTACTGCGGCTTCGACCCCACCGCGGCCTCGTTGCACGTCGGCCATCTGATCCAGTTCATGGTCCTGCGCGCCCTGCAGCGCGCCGGCCACCAGCCGATCGTGCTCGTCGGCGGCGCCACCGGGCTGATCGGTGACCCCCGTCCCTCGGCCGAGCGCACCCTGAACTCCCCGGAGCTGGTCGCCGAGTGGGTGGAGCGCATCCGGACCCGGGTCGCGCCCTTCCTGGACCGGCCCGCCGCCGAGGAGGGGCTGCGCGCACCGGTCTACGTCAACAACCTCGACTGGACCGCGCCCCTGTCGGCGATCGACTTCCTCCGCGACCTGGGCAAGAACTTCCGGGTCAACCGGATGCTGGCCAAGGAGGCCGTGTCGGCCCGGCTCAACAGCGATGCCGGGATCAGCTACACGGAGTTCAGCTACCAGATCCTGCAGGCCAACGACTTCCGCGAGCTGTTCGAACGACACGGCTGCACGCTGCAGACCGGTGGCTCGGACCAGTGGGGGAACATCACCGCCGGCACCGACCTGGTCCGCCGCACCCACGCCACGTCGGTGCACGCCCTGGGGACGCCGCTGATCACCCGGGCCGACGGCACCAAGATCGGCAAGACCGAGGGTGCCACCGTCTGGCTCGACCCCGAGCTCACCAGCCCCTACCGGTTCTTCCAGTACTGGCTGGGGCTGGACGACGTCGACGTGCGCGCCTGGTTGCCGCTGTTCTCCGAGCGCCCCCCCGAGGAGGTCGCCGCCCTGCTCGCCTCGTCGCAGGAGAAGCCCCAGGCACGCGAGGCCCAGCGGGCCCTGGCCGAGGAGCTCACCCGACTCGTGCACGGGGACGACGAGGTGCGCCAGGCGGAGGCGGCCGGCCGTGCGCTCTTCGGCCGCGCCGAGCTCAGCGACCTGTCGCCGGACACGCTCGAGGCAGCGCTGTCCGAGGCCGGGGTGACGACGGTCGAGGGGGAGTGGCCCACCCTGGCCGCGCTCTTCCAGCAGTCCGGCCTCTGCTCCTCGCTGTCCGACGCCCGCCGGACGATCAAGGAGGGCGGCGCCTACCTGAACAACGCGCGGATCACCGACGGGGAGGTCGTTCCGGAGCCCTCGGACGTCCTGCCAGGGGGATGGCTCGTCCTGCGCCGCGGACGTCGCACGGTCGCCGGCGCCCGCCAGATCGTCTCGACCAGGGTCTGACCTGGCCCGCAGCCCCGTGTGAACACCGGGTGACGGGCGGGTTCCGGCCTGGTGGCGGGCGTCACCCGGTCGCGGGTTTGACAGCCCCGGCCGCGGCACGTAACTTTCTCTCTGCGCCGGGAACGACCGCGAGGTCGGGCCTGAGACGCCGAGCAGGACAATCCACTGGGAAGACGAAGCTCCTCTGGGGCTGGCGTTCCTGAGTGTCCGCTCCTTGAGAACTCAACAGCGTGCTGAAAGTCAGTGCCATATGTTTTACCCCAGTTCCGGGGTGTCTCTTCGGGGGCTAGCCGGGATGGGTTCCTTTGGTTGAT
>JAOPVM010000474.1 GCA_025966215.1 Klenkia sp. | reverse complement strand
AGGTCCAGGAGGTCTACCGCAGCCAGGGCGTGTCGATCCACGACAAGCACATCGAGGTGATCATCCGCCAGATGCTGAAGCGGGTGACCATCATCGACTCGGGCGCCACGGAGTTCCTGCCGGGCGCACTCGTGGAGCGGACGCTCTTCGAGACCGAGAACCGTCGGGTGGTGTCCGAGGGCGGCGAGCCCGCCTCGGCCCGTCCGGTCCTCATGGGGATCACCAAGGCGTCGCTGGCGACGGAGTCGTGGCTGTCCGCGGCCTCGTTCCAGGAGACCACCAAGGTGCTCACCGACGCCGTGATCCAGGGCAAGAGCGACAGCCTGCTCGGGCTCAAGGAGAACGTGATCATCGGCAAGCTCATCCCGGCCGGTACCGGGATCAGCCGCTACCGCAACATCACGGTCGAGCCGACCGAGGAGGCCCGCGCCGCGGTCTACACGATGGCCGGCTACGACGACGGGCAGTACTACAGCCCGGACGTCTTCGGCTCGGGAAGCGGCGAGGCCGTGCGCCTGGAGGAGTACGACTGGCGCAGCTGATGACGGACTCCCGACAGGGAGACCGCCCCGGCACGTGAGAGAGGCCCCGCAGACCAGCTGGTCTGCGGGGCCTCTGCGCGTCCCGGTCGTCCCGGTGCTGCGTCACGTGACGCATCAGGGGAGGGGTCGGGGTCAGCCGTGTGCCAGCCGGGCCAGGGTCTCCACGGTCGCCCGACGACCCTCCCGGGTGTCGTCCAGCGGCTGGGCGTTGACCACCGTCACGCCGGCCGCGGCGAAGGCGGCCAGCCGCTCGGCGACATGGCCCTCCGGACCGATCAGGGAGACCGCGCGGACCAGCTCGTCGGGGAGTGCCGCGGCAGCCTCGTCCTTGCGCCCGCTCAGGTAGAGGTCCTGCACGGTCGCGGCGGCATCGGGGTACCCGTACCGGACGGCGAGGTCGTTGTAGAAGTTCTTCCCCCGGGCCCCCATGCCGCCGACGTACAGGGCCAGGGCCGGCCGGACGGCGTCGTGCAGGTGGTCCACGTCGTCCCCGATGGCCACCGGCACCCCGGTGACGATCCCGAGCTCGCCCAGGGCCGGGTCGCGTCGGGTCCTCCCGTCGGCCAGGGCGTCGCCCCAGACGTCGGCAGCCCGCTCGGGGTGGAACCAGATGGGCTCCCAGACCTCGGCGATCTCTGCGGCCAGGGCGACGTTCCTGGGGCCGATCGCGGCCAGCAGGACCGGGATGCGTTCCCGCACCGGGTGGTTGATGAGCTTCAGCGGCTTGCCCAGCCCGGTGCCCTGGTCGGCCGGCAGCGGGACGGTGTACTTCGGGCCGTCGTGCTCGAGCTTCTCCCGCCGCCAGACCTGCCGGCAGATCTCCACGACCTCCCGGGTGCGGGCCAGGGGTGCGTCGTAGGGCACGCCGTGCCACCCCTCGACCACCTGCGGCCCGGACGCGCCCAGACCGAGGGTGAAGCGGCCGCCGGAGACGAAGTCCAGCCCGGCAGCGGTCATCGCGGTCAGTGCCGGGGTGCGGCTGTAGATCGGGAGGATCCCGCTCATCAGCTCCACCGAGGACGTCACCGCCGCCAGGTACCCCAACTGGCTGACCGCGTCGAAGGTGTAGACCTCCGCGGCGACCGCGACGTCCAGGCCCACCCCCTCGAGCTCCACGATCTCCTGGGCCGCCTCACGGAAGTCGCCGGAGGAGTAGTCGAGCTGGATGCCGATGCGCACGGGGACTCCTGGTGGTGGGTGGTCGAGGTCAGGCGACGGGGGGCCGGTCGGCGGTCAGCTCGTCCCGCAGCACGCGCTTGAGCAGCTTCCCGGACTGGTTGCGGGGGAGTTCGGCGACGAAGTGCACCCGCTTGGGCAGCTTGAACCCGGCCAGCGTGCCGCGGGCGTGCGCGATCAGCTCGGCCTCGTCCACCGCAGCCCCCTCGGGGGAGTCCCGGCGGACGACCACCGCGGTGACCGCCTCGATCCAGCGGTCGTCCGGGGTGGCGACGACGGCGACCTCGGCGACCCCGGGGTGGGTGTACAGGGCGTCCTCCACCTCCCGGGAGGCCACCAGCACCCCGCCGGTGTTGATCACGTCCTTGATCCGGTCGACGACGTAGAGGTACCCCCCGGCGTCCCGGCGCACCAGGTCCCCGGAGTGGAACCACCCGCCCGCGAAGGCGGCCTCGGTCGCCTCGGGGTTCGCCCAGTACCCGGTGCACAGCTGCGGGGAGCGGTACAGCAGCTCGCCGGACACGTCGGGGCCCACGTCGACCCCGGCCTCGTCGACCACCCGCACCTCGACGAACAGCACCGGCCGGCCGCAGGAGTCCGGGCGGGCCTCGTGCTCGGCGGGCTGCAGCACGGTGGCCAACGGTCCGATCTCCGACTGCCCGAAGCAGTTGTAGAAGGCCAGCCCGGGCAGTCGCTGCTGCAGTCGCTGGAGCACCGGCACCGGCATGATCGAGGCCCCGTAGAAGGCCTTGCGCAGCGAGGACAGGTCGCGGGTGGCCAGGTCGGGGTGGTTGGCCAGCGGCACCCACACGGTGGGGGCCAGGAAGAGCGCCCCGGTGCGGTCGGCCTCCACCCGGCGGAGCACCTCGGGCACGTCGGGGGCCTCCATGAGGGAGTTCGTGGCCCCGACGGCCAGGTAGGGGAGCAGGAAGACGTGCATCCCGGCCGAGTGGTAGAGCGGCATGCAGTGCAGCGGGTCGTCGTCCTCGGCGCACTGCAGGGCGACCACGCTGGACAGGTACTCGTGCACCAGGGCCCGGTGGGTCATCATCGCCCCCTTGGGGCGGCTGGTCGTGCCCGACGTGTAGAGCAGCTGGACCAGGTCGGTGTCGGCCACCGTGACGTCCAGCGCGGGCAGCGGGCCGGCGCTGCTGCGTTCCAGCAGGGAGCCCTCGGAGTCGCGCAGGCTCAACACCTGCTCGGCCGGCACGTCGGGCAGCACCGCGTCCAGAGCACCGCGCAGAACCGGGTCGACCAGCACCAGACGGCTGCCGGACTGGTCGAGGAGGTAGGACAGCTCCTCCCCGGTGAGGGCGTAGTTGAC
>JAOPVM010000105.1 GCA_025966215.1 Klenkia sp. | reverse complement strand
ACTCGGCGCTGCTCTGCGAACGCCACCACACCAAGGTCCATCACGGGTTCCGGGTCCAACGCGACGACTCGGCACCACCAGGCAAGCGGTGGAGCACGTTCCGACCCGACGGCACCGAGATCGTCCTCGAGCGCCTGCTCAGCTGACCCCGTGAGACGCCGTCACCGGGATGTCAGGGGCGGAGCCGACGGTGAGCGCCACGACGCACACCATCGAGGGCCGCACCGTCCCGGGCCGGCACGGTGCTCGGCGTGCTGTGCCCCCACAGCGCGGGCACGACCCCTGCCGTCCGGGTGCGCTCCACCCTGCTGCGCCCGGGCACCGAGGTCGGCCGGGACGCCGTCCACCCGGACGACGACCGGCCCGAGCAGCTCGGCGGCCACGGTCATCGGTCGGCGGCAGAGATCCGGCGCAGGACCCGCAGCGAACCGGTGCCGGGCAGCTCGGTGAAGTCCCCCGACGCGAGCACCCGGGTGTAGACGCCGAAGGGGGCCTGGCCGCCGTCGGCGGGGTCCGGGAAGACGTCGTGCACCGCGAGCGTGCCGCCGACGGTGAGCTTGGCGACCCAGGCGTCCTGGTCGCGCCGCGCGGACTCCTCGGTGTGGCTGCCGTCCAGGAACAGCAGGGCGAGCGGGGTCGACCACAGCGGGGCGAGGGTCTCCGACCGGGTGACCACAGCGACGACCACGTCCTCGGCCGGGTGCACCGTGCGCCGGAAGGACGGCAGGGTGTCCAGCTGCCCGACGGCCGGGTCGACCAGCTCGGGCTGGTGGTACTCCCAGCCGGGCTGGTGCTCCTCGGAGCCGCGGTGGTGGTCGACGGTGACCACCTGCCGGCCGGTCTGCACGGCCGCCGCGGCCAGGTACAGGGCGGACTTGCCCATCCAGCTGCCGATCTCCAGGAACGGGCCGGGCACCGCGACCGACCGGGCCGCCTCGTACAGCGCCCGCCCCTCGTCGGCGGGCATGAAGCCCGGTGCCGCGACCGCCAGGGCCAGCAGCTCCTGCGCGCGGGTCACCGGGCGAACCGGGTGAGCAGCGCGGGGGCCGGCCGGTCGCCGGCGGCCTTGGCGAAGAACGCGCCGACCGCCGTCGTCACCGGGACGGCCAGCACCAGCGCGATCGCCCCGACCAGGGTCCGGATGACCTCCTCACCGACCTCGGTTCCGGTGACGACGTCCCACAGCGGACGGTCGTAGATCTCGAAGAGCAGCAGCAGCGGCAGCGCGGCCCCGGCGTAGGCGAACACGATCGTGTAGATCGTGGAGGCGATGTGGTCCCGGCCCACGCTCATCCCGCGGGCGAACAGCTGGGCCCAGGTGAGCGCCGGGTCGACCTCGTGCAGCTGCCAGATCGCCGAGGCCTGGGTGATCGTGACGTCGTTGAGCACGCCGAGCCCGGCCACGGTGATCCCGGCCAGCACCAGCCCGGAGAAGTCCAGCGTCGGGTCGAAGGTGGACAGCTGCACGGTCTCCTCGCTGGACAGGCCGGTCAGCTTGGCCGCCGACACCGCCAGCGCGCCCATCACCGCCACCAGGGTCAGCCCGAACAGCGTGCCGATCAGCGCGGTCGTCGTCCGGGCGCTGAAGCCGTGCGCCAGGTAGAGGACGACGAACATGATCGCCGAGCTGCCGACCAGGGTGACCAGGGTCGGGGAGGACTCGCCGAGGATCCCGGGCAGCACGAACGTGAGCAGCACGAAGAAGGAGAACGCCAGCCCGACGAGCGCGGCGATGCCGCGCAGCCGGGCGACCGCGGCCACCACCAGCACGAAGCCCAGGGCCAGGGTGATGATCGGTGCGCCGCGGGCGAAGTCGGTGAAGGCGTAGCTCGGCTGACCGTCTCCGCCGTCCGCGGACCGCGAGACGACGATCGTCTCGCCCTCCTCGACGCCGTAGGCGACCACCTCGGCCGACAGCTCGATCGAGACGTACTCGCCGGTGCCCTCGCCCTCCACCACCTCGACCACCGCGGTGGCGCAGGTGAGCGTCTGCCCCTCGACCGCGCCGGTGGAGCAGTCGTAGGTCTGCAGCGACACCACCCGGGCGTCGGCCAGCGACGTGCTCCCGTTGGGCAGGTACTGCTGGGCGGTCTGCCCGGCGCGGGTGTCCTCGCCCGAGGGCCACAGCGCGATGAGGCCGACGACCGTGGCCAGCGCGACCGGCACCAGAACCAGCAGCATCAGCCAGGTGGCCCGACGGCGACGGGCCAGCACCTGCGGGGACGGCGGGTCGTCGTCGGCGGGGCCGTGGGAGTGGGGGTGGGCCGGCACCGGGTCAGGCTAGGCGGCGACCCTCACGCGGGTGGCTCGACCGGGCCGAGCAGCCCGGCCCCGGCCAGGTACCCGGCCAGCAGCGCCTCGGCGACCCGGGCCACGGTGTCCTCCCCGGGCAGGAACCGCGGCGAGTGCAGGCCCGGACGACGGCCGGCGGCGTCCGGCGCACCGCCGTCGACACCCAGGAAGAGCATCAGCCCGCGGGCCTCGGCGCAGTAGTGGCTGAAGTCGTCGGCGCCGAAGGACCGCCAGGAGTCGTCCACCTCGACCCCGGCGCGGGCCAGCCAGGGCAGCGTGGCCCGGGCCAGCTCGGGGTCGTTGGCCAGCACCGGCTCGTTGCTCTCGCTGTGCACGACGGCGGTGCACCCGTGCGCGGCGGCGGTGTGCTCGGCGACCTCGGTCAGCGCCTGCAGCAGCATCGTCCGGTCGGTCTCCCGCATCACCCGCAGGCCACCGCGGGCCCGGGCGGTGTCCGGGACGACGTTGAAGCTGCTGCCGGCGTCCAGCTGGGTGACCGCCAGCACCGCGCCCACGGTGGGGTCGACCCGGCGGCTGACCAGCTGCTGCAGCGCCACGACCACGGAGGCCAGGGCGAGCACCGGGTCGGCGGTGGTGTGCGGGTAGCCGCCGTGCCCGCCGTGCCCGGTGACGGTGATCGTGAACTCGTCGGTGGCGGCGTTGACCGGGCCGGGGGTCGCGTTGACCACGCCGGCGGCGAGCTGGGGCTGCACGTGCGCGGCGACGACGGCGACCACCTGTTCCTGCGCCAGCAGGCCGGACTCCACGACGTCCCGGGCCCCGGACGGCGCACCCTCCTCCCGCGGCTGCAGCAGGGCGAGCAGCGGGGCCGGGCCACCGACCCGGGCGACCGCGCGGCAGACGGCGACCAGACCGGCGAGGTGCGCGTCGTGCCCACAGGCGTGCATGACCGGGCCGGTGGCCGCCCACGGCGACCCGGTGGTCTCGGTGACCACCAGCCCGTCGAGCTCGGCGCGCAGCGCCACGGTCGGCCCGGTACCGGTGCCGATCCGGACCAGCCGGCCGGTGCCGGCGACCTGCCGACCCTCCCCCGCGCCGAGCGCGGCGACGACGGCGGCGGTGGTGTCGGCCTCGTCGCCGGAACGGCGCGGGTCGGCGTGCAGGGCCCACCGCAGCTCGACCGCGGCCGGCAGCTCCTCGGCGACGGCGGCGCGCAGCCGGTCGTTCCAGGCGGCCAGGGCGGGATCGGGGTCGCCGACGGGGGTGCTCACCCGGCCATGGTGCCGGGCAGGCGTTGCCGGGACGTGACGGGCAGACTCGGCCCGTGGCGGAGCAGGCAGACCCCGGGTGGGTCCGCAGCGGGTGGGGCCACCGGGTGGACTCCCAGGACGAGGCGTTCCGGGCGATCACCCGGATCGTGTCGCTGTCGGCGAACCGGCGGTACGTGTGGCGGGGCTGCACGATTAGCGCGTTCCGGCTGCGCTCCTCCCTGCTGCGGGAGCTGATCGTCGCGGAGGGCGAGCCGCTGCCGAACGAGCAGCTGGTGCGCCAGCACGAGGTCGCGATGCTGCGGGAGGCCCGGGAGTGGGGGCTGGCCGTGGAGATGGGCCCTCTTGCGTCTGACCTCTACCTCCTGGCCCACCTCCAGCACCACGGGCTCCCCACCCGGTTGCTCGACGTCACGTACAACCCGATGACCGCGTTGTGGTTCGCCTGCGAGAGCGGGGAGGACCAAGCGGGGGTCGTCTTCGCGTTCGACGTCACAGCTCTCCCGACCCACGACACCATCGATCCGCACCAGAGGCAGACCTACGGCCTGCAGTCCGACCCGCACGCCTGGACGCTGCGCCGCGCTCTCCGACGGTCCGCAGCGCGTTCTGAACCGTTTCTCGTGCGACCGACCGTGCCCGACCCCCGCATGCAGGCGCAGGAGGGCCTCTTCCTGTCGGGCGCCGTGCCCACAACCGCCATGGCCGGAGGCATCGACGGGCTCCCGTTGCAGCTGGGGTCTCCGCCCGGCAAGGACAAGCTCGGTGCCCTGTTCAGTGAGGGCAACCGCCGAGCCGGGCGACCAGCGAGGCTGCCTTTCGTCGCCCTGGTGATCCCGGCGCGGCTGAAGGGCACCATCCGGAACCACCTGACAGCCCTCAACCGCACCCGCGCCGTCCTGTACCCCGACGTGGACGGGTTCCGGGACGCCTACCGCGGGGACCACGTCCAGCTCCACCCGCTCCCCGACGTGGTCTCGGCCCACGACGACACCGAGGCCGGCTCTTAGGTCAGAGCCGGTAGGCCCGCCGGGCGTTCTCCGAGCCGATCATCTCGGCCACGCGCTCGGCGTCGTCCGCCGTCCACGCGCCGTCCGCGACGCCGTCCCCCAGGTAGGACCCCAGGTTGCGGCGGAACAGCAGCGTGCCGAGCACGTACAGCTCGGCCAGGCCGAAGGCGTCGGAGGAGAACAGCACCTTCCCGAACGGGGCCAGCTCCAGCAGCTCGGCCTGCAGCGCGGCCGAGCGCGCACCCAGGTTGTGCGTGGCCAGCCCGACGTCGACGAAGACGTGGCCGAACACCTGGGCCAGGAAGCCGGCGTTGCGGTGGAACGGGTAGTTGTGCAGCAGCAGCACCGGCACCCCGGCGGACTCGGTGGCCCGCAGCAGGTCGGTGAGCAGCAGCGGGTCGCAACGGTGCAGGTCGACGTCGGCGTCGCCGTAGCCGACGTGGAACTGCACCGGCAGCCCCGCGTCGATGCCCGACCACACCAGGAACCGGTGCAGCACCGGGTCGGCGATGCGCAGCGGGCCGCGGCTGCGCAGCAGGTGGTCGGCGGCCTGGGAGACCTCGAGGTCGGTGGGCCGGGCGCCGTCCAGTGCCAGGCCCACCCGGTAGGCGGCGATCGACTTGCAGCCGACGGCGGTCTCGGCGCGCGCGGCCAGCCGGGTGCGGAAGGACGCGGCGAACCCGTTCGCGCCGCAGTCGTCGGCCAGGCACTCCTCGGCCAGCGCCTCCAGCCGGACGATCTCGTGGCCGGTGCCCCCGGTGAGCGCGGCCAGCTCCGCCGGGGAGGTGAGGGGCTCGGGCAGGTAGCCGGTGTCGACCAGGAAGGTCTGCGTGCCGACCGCGGCCATCAGCCGGCGGTTGACCTCGTCGGCGCCGAGCTCGGCCCGGCGCGCCAGGTAGGTGTCGGTGTCGGTGTGCGGCTCGAGGTCCAGCATCGGCGGGCACCAGCGACGCAGCGCGAACCCGATCTGGGAGTCCATCAGCGACCCGCCCAGCGCGCTCGGTGCGCTGGCCTCGGTGAGCATCGCCTCGAACTCGGGGCGGTCGAGGTCACGGCGCACCAGGCCGTGGCAGTGGTGGTCGATCAGCTCGAGCCCGGTGAGGTCCACCCGCGCAGTCTCTACCGTGGACGGCATGAGCACCCCGTGGACGACCGCCGACATCCCCGACCAGGCCGGCCGCACCGTCGTCGTCACCGGGGCCAACTCCGGGCTGGGCCTGGCCACCTCGCGGGCGCTCGCCGCGGCCGGCGCGCGGGTGGTCATGGCCGTCCGCGACACCGAGCGCGGCGGGGCCGCCGCCCGGTCGATCACCGGGGACGTCGAGGTGCGCCGGCTGGACCTCGCCGACCTCGCCAGCGTGCGGGAGTTCGCGTCCGCGTGGAGTGGCGACCTCGACGTCCTGGTGAACAACGCCGGGATCATGATGGTGCCGCAGGGCCGGACCGCCGACGGCTTCGAGCTGCAGTTCGGCACCAACCACCTGGGCCACTTCGCGCTGACGAACCTGCTGCTGCCGCACGTCACCGACCGGGTGGTCACCGTGTCCTCCGGGCTGCACCGCGGCGGTCGGATCGTGCTCGAGGACCTCAACTGGGAGAACCGGCCCTACTCCGACACCGGTGCCTACGGGCAGTCCAAGCTGGCCAATCTGCTGTTCACCTACGAGCTGCAACGCCGCCTGGGTACTGCCGGGAAGGACGTGCTGGCCGTCGCCGCCCACCCCGGCTGGGCCTCCACCGGCCTTCAGGGCGACAGCCCCGGTTCCAGCCTCGCCAACCGCCTGTTCGCGCAGCCGCAGGCGATGGGTGCCCTGCCCAGCCTGTAC
>JAOPVM010000431.1 GCA_025966215.1 Klenkia sp. | reverse complement strand
ACCCGCAGGTCGAGGAAGAACGAGTCCTCGGCCTGGGTCGCGAGCGTCGTACCCCCGGTGGACACGGTGGTCTCGGCCGGGTTCCGCAGGTTGGTCACGTAGTCCTGCGACGAACCCATGCTGGCCGGGCCGGTGTAGGACGGAGCGACGGGGCCGGTGGAGATGGGGGCGCCGTACGTCGTGCCGCCGTCCGTGCTCACGTCGAGGGTGAACGACTGACGGAACAGCAGGTTCTCGTCGTCCAGGCTGGTGACGGGACCGTTGTTGTAGAGGAAGGTGCGTCCACCACGCTGGTCGTCGGTGGTGAAGCGCCAGCGGTAGATCAGGTCGGCCACGGCGTCGCCGTCGTTGTCGATGTTGATCAGGTACTCGGCGTCGTCGGACCAGGGGTAGAAGTTCGGGCCGCCGTTGGGCTCCTCGAACGGGATCCAGTTGGCGACGAGGACGACGTTCTCCGGGGTCTCCGGACTGGAGAACGCGTAGACGTCGGTGTTGTCCACCGCGGGGTCGGCCGCGATGAGCGGGGCCTCGCGGTGGCTGGAGGCGCCGGCCACGGTCGGGAGGATCCCGATCACGGCCGAGCCGGCGAGCACCCCGCCCGCGGTCAACAGAGCGGCTGCACGCGTGCTGCGCCGCTGGAGGATGTGGTCGTGCTCGGACATGCGCGTCCTTCCCAGGCCGTCCACGTGGACGGGAGATCACCGATGAGGGTGTCGCGGCAGCCGGTGAGCTGTGGGATCGACCGGACGGCTGAGCGGAAGAGCGGTCCTGCGGGTGGTACCCCGAGTCCTGCTGCGACGTGCACAACCTAGGCATCTGCCAGCGCTTTCTGGGCTTACGGAGGGAGAAGTCTCGCAATCGGCCGTGAGTTCGACAGCTGTTGCCCATCCCGGGTGCGACGCTCGTCACGTACAGGCCGCACCTTCCTCACGCGTCACTCGTTCGCGCGGAGCAGGGCCCTTGTTGCCACGAGTCTGCAACAGCCCGGCGTGTCGATCGGGAAGGACATGCCGTGGTCCACGGCGTTGCCTGGATCACATCCGCAGGACATGCTGCGCCCAGACCGTCAGCCCTGACCGTAGAGGACCGAACGTGTACCCAGGTGCCCACGCCCCCGACCACCCCGCTGTCGTCATGAGCGACACCGGCGCGACGCTCACGTTCGGCGAGCTGGAGGAGCGGTCGGTCCGGTTGGCGAACGCGCTGCACGACGCCGGCCTGCGCCCGGGGGACGACGTCGCGCTGTTGGCGGAGAACGGACTGCACACCTACGAGGTGTTCTGGGCCGCGATGCGCAGCGGGCTCTACCTCACGGCGATCAACCAGCACCTGGCGCCGGGCGAGGTCACCTACGTGCTGAACGACTGCGGGGCGAAGGCGCTGATCGTCTCCGCGGCGCTGTCCGAGCTGGCCGGTGCGGTGGCCCCGGAGACGCCCGGCATCACGCTGCGGCTGGCCCTGGGCGGGGCCGTCGAGGACCACGGCGACTACGAGGCAGCACTGGCCGCGGCGTCCGCGCAGCCCCCGGCGGACCAGCCCCGCGGCCGGGACATGCTCTACAGCTCGGGGACGACGGGGTTGCCCAAGGGCGTGAAGTCCCCCCTGCCGGGGGTGCAGGTGCAGGAGGGTGGCGAGGCGCTGCTGAACGTCTTCGGCCCGTTGTACGGGTTCGGTGCCGACACCGTCTACCTGTCCCCCGCCCCGCTGTACCACGCGGCGCCGCTGCGGTTCGGGGGCATGGTGCACATGGTCGGCGGCACCGTCGTCGTCATGCCGAGGTTCGAGCCCACCGCCGCGCTGGCGGCGATCGAGCGGTACCGGGTGACGCACAGCCAGTGGGTGCCGACGATGTTCGTCCGGATGCTCAAGCTGCCCGCCGAGGAGCGCTCCCGCCACGACCTGAGCTCGCACCGGGTCGCCGTCCACGCTGCGGCGCCCGCCCCGGCCGAGGTCAAGGCCGCGATGATCGAGTGGTGGGGGCCGATCCTCAACGAGTACTACGCAGCCACCGAGGCCGTCGGCGTCACGCTCATCGACAGCCCCACCTGGCTGACCCACCAGGGCTCGGTGGGCCGCGCCGGGCTGGGGATCCTGCACGTCTGCGCCGACGACGGCACCGAGCTCCCCGTCGGGGAGACCGGGCTCGTCTACTTCGAGCGCGACGTGCTGCCCTTCAGCTACCACAACGACCCGGAGAAGACCCGCCGCGCTCAGCACCCGCAGCACGACAACTGGGGGACGACGGGCGACGTGGGGCACGTCGACGAGGACGGCTTCCTGTACCTGACCGACCGCAAGGCGTTCATGATCATCAGCGGCGGGGTGAACATCTACCCGCAGGAGGTGGAGAACGCCCTCACCCTGCACCCGGCCGTCACCGACCTGGCGGTGCTGGGCGTGCCGGACGAGGAGATGGGCGAGTCGGTGCGCGCCGTCGTCCAGGCCGCGCCCGAGGTGACGCCGGGACCCGAGCTGGAGCGGGAGCTGCTGGACTTCCTGCGCGCCCGGATCGCCCACTACAAGGTGCCGCGCAGCATCCTGTTCGTCGATGAGCTGCCGCGCACGCTGACCGGGAAGCTGCAGAAGCACAAGATCCGGGACCTCTACCTGGAGCTGACGCGGTGAGTCACGACTACGAAACGAGACTGGACGAGAACCGTCGGTAGGGGCCAGGGTGGGCTGATGCGCCGCCGCGACGTCGACGTCCACCACTCCCCCACCGACCCGGTGGGCGGCTCCCGACTGGCGACGACCTGCCTGCGGGCGCTGGCCGACCTGGGCCGACCGGTCGAGCTGCGCGAGCTGCTGGCGCGACTCAACCCGCGACCGGCGCAGGGCGACCGGCAGGAGTGGGCCGACCGGCACGGCGCCCTGCTGGACGCCGTCGGGGAGCTCCGCCGGGCCCGGTTGATCGAGGTGCACGGGGAGACCGGCGGCTCCGGCGCCCTGCTGGAGCTGGCCGACCGGGACGACGTGCAGCAGCGCGCCGGGGGCTGAGTCGCTCAGGTCCCCAGGACGACGGCCAGCGACCGGTCGAGCCCGTCCCGGTCCGGCTCCGCGCCCGTGACCAGGCACTGCACCGCCCACCCGTCGACGACGGCCACGGCTGCCCGGGCCCGGTCCGGGTCGGTCGTGTGCGCGGCCGCCAGGTCGGTGAGCAGCGACACCCAGCCCCGAGCGGACGCCCGCAGCGCCGGGCGGTGCCCGGCGAGCAGGTAGAGCGCGTAGCCGGCACGCACCGCGTCCGGGTCGGCGGCGAAGGCCTCGACCAGCCGCCCGGAGAGCCAGTGCAGGTCGGCCCCGACCGCGGGGACGGCGGCCAGCAGCTCGTCGGTCTGCCGGGCGAGCGCGGCGGCGAGCAGGCCGTCGAGGGTCGCGAAGTGGTAGGCCACCGACGTCTTGGCCACCCCGGCCTCGGCGGCCACCGTGCGGTGCGTGACGGCGTCGACGCCGTCCCGGGCGACCAGCCGACGGACGGCGTCCAGCAGCTCGCCACGGGTCCCCTCCCCCCGGGCGCGCCGCCCGTCGGGGGTGCTCACGAGCCCGCGTGCACGACGACGACGCCGAGCACGATCAGTCCCACCCCGACGAGCTGGCGCCCCCCGAGCCGGTCGCCGAGGACCGCTGCCCCGCCGAGGGTCGCCAGCGCTATCCCCGACCCGGTCCAGATGCCGTAGCCGACGGCCAGCGACACCCCGTTCACCAGCGCCTGAGCCATCAGCGTCACCGACGCCCCGATGCCGGCCAGGGTCAGCAGCGCCGCCCCTGGCCGCCGGAAGCCCGCGCTGACCCGCAGCGCCGCGATGCCCACCACCTGCGCCACGACCGCCCCGGCCAGCCAGGCCAGACCCACCGCGGTCACGGCGCCGGCAGCGGGCGCGCGGTCTGGACGACGACCACCCCGGCGGCGAGCAACAGCAGCCCGACGGCCTGGACGGCTGTCAGCGGGTCGCCGAAGAGCAGCACGCTGGCCGCCGTCGCCGCCGCCAGCCCGGCCCCGGTGAGGGTGGCGTAGGCCGCCCCGAGCGCGATGCCCCCGCGGTCGAGCAGCACTGAGAACAACCAGAGGGACACCCCGTAGCCGAGCAGGGTGCCGACGGTGGGCAGCGCTCGGGTGAACCCGTCGGACACCCGCAGCGCCAGGGTGCCGGCGACCTCGGTGACCACCGCCCCGGTCAGCAGCCAGAGAGAACGTGGACGCACGTCCCACATCCTCTCAGACCAGGGACGCGCAGGGCGCTCGTCGTCCGGGGTGCGTGCCGGTCGGCGCTGAGCGGGG
>JAOPVM010000392.1 GCA_025966215.1 Klenkia sp. | reverse complement strand
CACCGGCCTTGGCCGCGGCCTGCTGGCGGGCCACCTGCTCGGCCGCCTGCGGGGGCAGGGTCATCGGCAGCTGCTCGCGGACCGGCATCGGCTCGGCCCCCCGGACGACGACGATCCCGCGGAAGGCGTCCTCCAGGGCGGCCCCGGCCTCCGGGCTCTCCGCGGCGGCACCGCTGATCATCCCGCGCAGGAACCAGCGCGGGCCGTCGACGCCGATGAACCGGGTGGCCCGCCTCACCGGCTGGGCCGGGGTGGTCTGGCCGGGCTGCTGCGGCGGGGTGGTGCGCACGTGGCCGACCAGCTCGGGCCCGAACGGACCGTCCTGCTCGGTCAACGAGCCGCCCTGGCCGCTGGCGCTGGTGGCCAGGTCGGCGCGGACGCCGTCCCAGATGCCCCCGGCCCGCGGCGCGGCGAAGGCCGACACCTGCAGCAGCGAGTCCCCGGCGCGCAGACTCGCCCCGATCACCTTCTGGCTGGCGTTCACGTCGACCCGCAGCTCCATGCCGGGCACCGCGGGGAGCTTCAGCGACCCGAGATCGACCCGGGTCACGCCGTCCTCGGGGGCGTCGGCTGCGTCCCACGGGCCGGTGGTCTCGTCCTGCTCGCGCTCGCGGACCTGCGGCTCCGGGGGCACGCCCCGCTCCCGCACGCTGCGCTCGATCCGGTTGCGCCGCCGTCCGAACGGCATGTCAGTCCTGCCCCTCTGTCGTGTCCGTCGTGGTGGGAGCTGCGAACCCGCCGGTCGACCCGTGCCCGCCGGAGCCGCGCACGCTGTCGGGCAGCTGCGCGACCGGCGTGAACACGGCCCGCACGACGGGCTGCACCACCAGCTGGGCGATCCGGTCACCGCGGCGCAGCCGGACCGTGGTGGTCGGGTCGGTGTTGACCAGGTTGACCCGGATCTCCCCCCGGTAGCCGCTGTCCACGGTGCCCGGCGCGTTGACCAGGCTCAGGCCGTACCGGTGGGCCAGGCCCGACCGGGGGTGCACGAAGCCCGCGAACCCCTCGGGGATGGCCACCGACACCCCGGTGCCCACCAGCACCCGCTGGTGGGGGGCGAGGTCGACGTCCTCGGTGGTGACCAGGTCCGCGCCGGCGTCCCCGGGCAGGGCGTAGGCCGGCGTGACCGCTCCCGGAGCCAGTGCCACCGGGACGGTCACGGTCGGTTCGTCGGGCACGTCGGCGAGGCTAGACCGGGTGGCCCGGCTCACGGAGCAGGGTGGCCCGTGCCCGGGAGCGCCGTCCGCAGGTCGACCAGCACGGCCTCGGCCAGCTGGGTGGTGGCCTTGCGGTTGCTGCGGGCGGCCAGTCCGGCCCCGATCAGCAGTGGTGCCGCCGAGGACACGTTGCGGGCCAGCCGGCGGGTGACCCGGCGGCGCAGCGCGTTCACCCCGGCCGAGCCGATCTGGGCCATCAGCCCGCCGGTGCGGGCCTCGCCGTCCACGGCCCGCTGCTGGGTCCAGGCGGTCAGGTAGGCCCCGGCCCGTGAGCGGGCGTCGCCGGTGGCGGGCCGGCCGTAGAGCTCGTGCAGCTCACCGATCAGCACCACCTCGACCGCGGCCACCAGCACGGTCTCGGCCCCGAGCTCCAGAGGCAGCGCCACCAGGGAGGGGGTCGCGAACCACTGGGCCGCGGTGAGTCCACCGGTCGCCGCGCCCACCGTGGCGGTGAGCCGGGCGGCACGGGCGACCAGACGGTCGGCGATCTCGCTGTCGGTGGCGCCGGGGTGGGCGGCCCGGATCTGCCGCCGGTCCCGGATCGGCAGCCGGGGTGCCGCACTGCGCAGCAGATCGGTCAGCACCGTGCCGGGGTGCCAGCCCGAGCCGGTGGGGCTCTCGGCGCCCGGCGCCCGGGCCGGACCGTCGTCCGTGCCGGACCTCGCTGCGCGGACGGCCGAGGCGACCGCGCCGACGACGTCCCTGAGGGTGTCCCCGGGCGTGGCCCTCGCGGTGCCGTCGGCGGACCCGCGATCACCGAGCAGGCCGGCGACGGCGTCGGCGAGGGACCGGGCGGCTCCGCCCGGTCCCCCACCGGTCGTGTCCTCCACCGAGGGGCCCGCAGACGTCGGGGCCACCGGCCGCGGACGCGGGACGTCCCGGGCCGGCGCGTTCCGCGGCGTCCCGTCCTGCGTCGGTCCCTCGGTCACAGTCGGTCGATCAGGCGCAGTCGCGGCAGACGAGCTGGTCGCCCTTGGTGCTGGCCAGCCGGCTGCGGTGGTGCACCAGGAAGCAGCGCGAGCAGGTGAACTCGTCCTCCTGCTTGGGCAGCACCCGGACGGTCAGCTCCTCGTTGGAGAGGTCGGCGCCGGGCAGCTCGAGGGCCTCGTTGTAGTCGGTCTCGTCGACGTCGACCGAGGAGGACTGCGCCTCGGCCCGCCGGGCCTTGAGCTCCTCGAGGCTGTCCTCGCCGGCCTCGTCGGACTCGTTGCGGCGCGGGGCGTCGTAATCGGTGGCCATGGGGTGCCCCTCTTTCCTTCGTGGTCGCGGGCCTCGTGTGCCCGCTCGTCTGGTCGCACTCCTGCCGCCTCGTGAGCGACCTGAGGGTCTGGGTCGTGCACCGCGGTCACGGCGGTCGGCGGGCCCCCCGGGCTCCTCCACGCGCACCGCTGTTCGACTCCGGCAGCCCCCCAACGCGGCGGGCGGGGACTTTGTGCCCGGCAGGACGGTGCTCACACACCACACCGCCGCGCCGCGCCCCACACCACCGCCCACGGGGTCGTCCGGCCGCCGTCGGTGAGGGCGCCGACCGGGGTCGTCCGGGGGTGGGGCGGCGAAGGCTACCCTGCGCCGATGACCGCCGTCGTGGGTGCTGATCCAGGGGTCGTCGGCCCCTACCTGGCCACCGTTCTCGCCGATGACCGGTGGCGCGAGGTCGACGTCGACCTGATCGCCGCGGGCATGTCCAACCTCACGTACGTGGTGACCCCGCGCGGGGGTCCGGCCTCGGACGCGGTGATCCTGCGCCGCCCCCCGACCGGTGCCGTGCTGGCCACCGCGCACGACATGGTCCGCGAGCACAAGGTGATCAGCGCGCTCGGCGACACCGCCGTCCCGGTGCCCCGCACGCTGCACCTGTGCACCGACACCGAGGTCCTCGGTGCGCCGTTCTACGTCATGGAGCGCGTCGTCGGCGTGCACGTGGTGGACGCCCTCCCCGACGGCTACGCCGACACCCCCGAGCAGCGCCGGGCCCTGGGCGAGGGCCTGGTCGACGTGCTGGCCGACCTGCACGGGGTGGACCCGGCGGCGGTCGGCCTGGACGACTTCGGCCGGCCCGAGGGCTTCCTGGCCCGCCAGGTGCGCCGCTGGACCACCCAGTGGGAGGCCACCCGCGACACCGAGCGCCCCGACCTGGACGCCCTGGCCGCCCGGCTGGCCGCGACCGTGCCGGAGACCCGGCGCACCGGGATCGTGCACGGGGACTACCGGATGGACAACTGCCTGCTCGACCCCGAGGTCCCCGGCCGGGTCCGGGCGGTGCTGGACTGGGAGATGTCCACCCTGGGCGACCCGCTCACCGATTTGGGCATGCTCTTCGTCTACTGGCCCGAGGCCGGTGAGGACCGGACGGTCGCGCTGTCCCCGGTGACCACCCTGCCCGGCTTCCCGACCCGGCTCGAGGTCGCCGAGCGCTACGCCGCGCGCAGCGGCACCGACCTCGGCGACCTGTCCTGGTACGTGGGGTTCGCCTACTTCAAGTTCGCCTCGATCCTGGCCGGGATCGTCGCCCGCAACGCCGCCGGCGCGATGGCCGGCAAGGACGCCACCGGGTACGCCGAGAAGATCGGCCCGTGCGTCGCGCTGGGACGCGCCGCGCTCGAGGACGGTGCCGTCTGAGCCCGGTCGGGCGCACTACAGTCCGCGGCACCACAGTCCAGTCCCGAGTGGAGCGCAGTTGAGCGAGTCAGGCGACCGGCCTCCGGTCCGCTCCCGCAGCGGCCGTCGTCCCATCCCGCCGTTGATCTTCCTGCTGGTGCTCGCGCTGGCCGCCCTGGGCGTGTGGTGGAACGTGCTGCGGGACGCCCAGGAGGCCGAGGCCGCGCAGGCCGCGGCGTGCACCACCGCCGCCGAGGCACCGCCCGCGCTGGACCCCGCGAGCCTGCAGCTGCGGGTGCTCAACGCCACCGACCAGGCCGGGCTCGCCCAGACGGTGGCCACCACGCTGCAGTCCCGCGGCTTCGTGGTCACCGAGGTCCTCAACGACGACTCGGAGCTGCGCGCAGAGGTCACCGGCGTGGGCTCGCTGCGCTTCGGCCCCCGTGGTGCCGAAGCGGCCCGCTACGTCGAGCTCTTCCTGCCCGGAGCCGGGGAGCAGCCCGACACCCGGGCCACGTCCGTGGTGGACCTGGTGGTCGGACCGGAGTTCGTGGAGCTGGCCACGCCCGAGCAGGTCGCGGCCACCCTCTCCCCCGTGGCCCGCGCCGAGGCCGCCTGCTGAACCCGCTCAGGCCGGGTGCAGTTCCTCCAGCAGCGCCTGCAGGTCGGCGGCGATGCTCGGGGCGGCCGCCACGGCCAGCGGCGCGGCGAACGGGGTGCCCCGCAGACCGCTGAGCACCAACCCGGCCTCGGCGGCCACCAGTGCACCGGCCGCGTGGTCCCAGGGCTTGAGGTCCAGCTCGTAGTAGGCGTCCACCCGGCCGGCCGCGGCCGAGCACAGGTCCAGCGACGCGCAGCCGGCCCGACGGATGTCCCGGACCCGGGTGACCAGCTCGGCGACGACGGCGCCCTGGGCGCGGCGCTGCTCGACCCGGTAGCCGAACCCGGTGGCCACCAGGGTCTGCTCCAGGGACACCGGGCTGCTGCCCCGCAGCCGCCGCGCCCCGGCGCCGGGCCGGGTCAGCCACGCGCCCCGGC
>JAOPVM010000347.1 GCA_025966215.1 Klenkia sp. | reverse complement strand
CACCGGCGTCCTGGCCCCACGGGTCGGTGTAGGCGTCGATCGAGCGCTGGATGCCGGCGTCGAGGCCGGCGCACGCCTCCTCGTCCCCGAGCACCGCCCTGATGGCGTCCAGCCCGACCCGGGGCACGAAGTCGTAGGTGCGCTCCAGCCAGTTCGCGTTTTCCCGGTAGTACTGGAGAAACCGGCCGGTCAGCTCGATCACCGCCTCCGGCGAGTCGACCGTGGCCAGCAGGTCGCCCTTGCGCACCGTGGCCCCCGCGGCGCCGCCGACGTAGACCTCCCACGCGCCGTTGCCGACCGCGACGACGCCGACGTCCTTGACGTAGGCCTCGGCGCAGTTGCGCGGGCAGCCGACCACGGCGAGCTTCATCTTCGCCGGGCTCTCGATGCCCTGGAACCGGGTCTCGATGTCGATGCCCAGCTGGGTCGAGTCGCCCAGGCCGAAGCGGCAGAAGTCGGTGCCCACACAGGTCTTCACCGTGCGGAAGCTCTTGCCGTAGGCGTAGCCCGAGGGCATGCCCAGGTCCTGCCACATCGCCGGAAGGTCCTCCTTGCGGACCCCGAGCAGGTCGATCCGCTGGCCACCGGTGATCTTGACCATCGGCACCTCGTACTTCTCCGCGACGTCGGCGATGGTGCGCAGCTGGGCCGGCGTCGTCACCCCGCCCTTCATCTGCGGGACGACGGAGAACGTGCCGTCGCGCTGGATGTTGGCGTGCACCCGGTCGTTGACGAACTTCGCGTCCGGCTCGTCGACGTAGTCGCTGCCCCACACCATCCGGAGCAGGCTGACCAGGCCCATCTTGGACTTCGCGTCGTCGGCGCCACCCGGGGCCAGGGTGGCGAAGACGGCGGAGACGCTGCGCAGGTCGTGCTGCCGGATCGCGGCGACCAGCTCGGACTTGGGCATCGGCACCCCCGGCACGTACCAGGACGCCGACTCCTCCACGGTGAGCTCGCCGTCGGCCGCCCACTCGATGATCTTCTGCACCAGGCCCTTGCACGAGCCGCAGCCCTTGCCGGCCCGGGTGGCGTCCATGACCGTGGGCAGCGAGGTGCAGCCGTCGGCCACCGCGCCGCAGATGGTGGCCTTGGAGACCCCGTTGCAGTTGCAGACCTGGGAGTCCCCGGGCAGCTCGGCCACACCCACCTCGGCGGCGCCGTCGGAGAGGTCGACCAGCAGCCGGATCCGCTCCGGCGGCAGCGGGGTCCCGCGGTCGAAGGCCTGGGTCAGGAAGGCGACCTTGCGGGTGTCCCCGACCAGGGTGGCGCCGATGAGCAGGTCGTCCCGGATGACCACCGACAGGTACACCCCGCGCTGGGGCTCGCTGATCACCAGGAACTCGTCGGACTCCCGCTCCGGCGTGCTCACCCCCATGACGGCGACGTCGACCCCGGCGACCTTGAGCTTGGTCGCCGTCCGGGAGCCGGTGTAGGCGGCGTCGGGGTTCGTACCGGTGAGCAGGTCGGCCAGCACGGTGGCGTGCTCCCACGCCGGGGCGACCAGGCCGTAGACGGTGCCGCGGTGCTGCGCGCACTCCCCGATCGCGTAGACGTCGGGGACGTCGGTGGCCAGCCGGTCGTCGACCAGGATCGCGCGCTCCACCTCGATCCCCGAGCGGACGGCGACGTCGGTGTGCGGGCGCACGCCGGCGGCGACCACGAGCAGGTCGCACTCCAGCCGGCGGCCGTCCTTGAGCAGCACCCCGGTGACCCGGTCGGTGCCCAGCACCTCGGTGGCCATCGCGTCGGTGTGCACGGTGATCCCGAGCTCCTCGACGCTGCGCCGGACCACCCCGCCGGCCTCCACGTCGAGCTGGGCGTTCATCAGCGTCGACATGGCGTGCAGCAGCTCCACCTCCATGCCCTGCGCCTGCAGCGCCCGGGCCGCCTCCAGCCCCAGGAGTCCGCCGCCCATGACGACGGCCTTCCGGTGGGTGCGGGAGGCCGCCAGCATCTGCCGGGTCTCGTCGATGGTGCGGAACCCGACGACGCCCTCGAGCAGCGCGCCGTCGGCGGTCCGGACGCCGGTCATGGGCGGGATGAAGGAGTGGCTGCCGGTGGCCAGCACCAGGTGGTCGTAGGCGGTGCCGGAGCCGTCGGCGGCGTAGACGACCTTGGCCGCGGTGTCGATCCGCTCCACCCGGACGCCGGCGCGCAGTTCGACGTCCCGCTCGGCGTACCAGTCGTGGCTGTTGAGCACGATGTCGGCCTCGTCGGCCTCCCCGGCCAGCACCGGGGACAGCATGATCCGGTTGTAGTTGCCGTGCGGCTCGTCACCGAACACGGTGATGGCGAAGTGCTCGCCGCCGTCCCGGTCGAGCAGCTCCTCCACCAGCCGGGCGCCGGCCATGCCGTTGCCGACGACGACGATCCGGGCGCGGGTGTCGCCGTCGTCGAACGCCAGGCGGGTCAGCCCCGCGGGTCGACCGCCCAGGACCGGGTGCTCCATCGTCGTCATCAGACCTCCACCAGCCCGAGGTCGACGACCAGCTCTCCGGAGACGCCCACGGGGGCGGCGACGTGCAGCGTCACGACACTGCCGCCGGGGAGGTCCTCGACCACGCGCAGCGGCACGTGCACATCGCCCCTGGCGCCGATCGGGAACCAGCGCATCGGCTCGCCGTCCCGCACCAGCAGCACGTAGACCAGCTCCGGGGTCGAGTTGCCGCCGCGGAAGTACAGCGCCTGGGCGCTGAGGCCGGCGGGCACGGTGTAGGTGAGCGCGGGGTCGACCGGGCCGGGCTTGGTGAGGCCCTCCCCGGTGATCCCGAAGACGCCCTGCAGGAACCTGGGGGTGCTCTTCACGGCTGGGGTTCTCCTCCGGGAGGGGACGAGCGGGGTGCGGGGGGTGGGCTCGATCTGGACGGACACGGGCTGGGACGTCGGGGCCGGCACCTGCTCGACCGGACCGCCGACACGGGCGACGGCGACCGCGCAGGTCTTGAAGGCCGGCATCCGGCTGAGCGGGTCGAGGGCGGCGTCGGTGAGTGCGTTCGCGCTGGAGCCGCCGCCCCAGTGGAAGGGGGCGAAGACGACGTCGGGCCGGATGGCGTCGGTGACCGTGGCGGTGAACCTGGCCCGGCCGCGCCGGGTGGTGAGTTCGACGACGTCGTCGTGCGCGATGCCGTGCCGGGCGGCGAGGTCGGGGTGCAGCTCGGCCCGCGGGGCCGGCGCCACCAGGTGCAGCGAGCGGGAGCGACGGCTCTGGGTGCCCGACTGGTACTGCGCCATCACCCGGCCGGTGGTCAGCACGTAGGGGTGCTCGGCGTCCGGCGTCTCGTGCGCGTCGGTGTGCTCGACGGCGACGAACCGGGCCCGGCCGTCGGAGGTCGGGAACCTGTCCAGGAACAGCCGCGGGGTGCCGGGGTGCTCGGGGGTGGGGCACGGCCAGAAGACGCCCTGTTCGGCGTCGACCCGGGCCCAGCTGATCCCGGCGTAGTCGGCCTTGCCGCCGGCGCTGGCCCGGCCGAGTTCGGCGAACACGCTCTCCGGGTCGGCGCTGAAGTGCCGACCGGTGCCCAGCCGGTCGGCCAGGTCGGCCAGCAACGCGAGGTCGTCGCGCGCCTCGCCGGGCGGGTCGAGAGCCTTCCGGCGGCGGATGACCCGGCCCTCCAGGTTGGTCATCGTGCCGTCCTCCTCGGCCCACATCGCACTGGGCAGCACGACGTCGGCGAGCTCGGCGGTCTCGGACAGGAAGAAGTCGCTGACGACGAGGAAGTCCAGGTCGCCGAGCCGGCGCACCACCCGCCGGGCGTCGGGGGCGGACACCGCGACGTTGGAGGCGAGCACCAGCAGCGTGCGCACCTCTCGGCCGAGGGCGTCGAGCAGCTCGAAGGCGCTCTTCCCGGGCTGCGGCAGGTCGTCGGGGTCGATGCCCCACACGCCGGCGACGTGCGCCCGGGCCGCGGGGTCGGCGAGCATCCGGTAGCCGGGCAGCTGGTCGGCCTTCTCGCCGTGCTCGCGGCCGCCCTGCCCGTTGCCCTGACCGGTGACGGTGCCCCACCCGCTGCCCGGGCGGCCCACCAGGCCCAGCGCGAGCGCCAGGTTGATCCAGGCCTGCGCGGTGTCGGTGCCGTTGCGGTGCTGCTCGGCGCCGCGCGCGGTCAGGATGATCGCGTTCTCCGCGGTGGCCAGCGCCAGGACGGTGCGCCGCTGCTCGGCCACCGGCACGCCGGTGAGCCGCTCCACCCGGTCGGGCCAGTACGCCTGCACCCCGGCCCGGACGGCGTCCCAGCCCGTCGTCCGCGCAGCGACGTAGTGCTCGTCGACCAACCCGTCGGTGATCGCGATGTGCAGCAGGCCGTTGGCCAGGGCCAGGTCGGTGCCCGGCAGCGCCTGCAGGTGCACCTCGGCGGCGCGGGCGGTCGCCGTCCGCCGGGGGTCGACGACGAACAGCCGGCCGCCGCGCTCGCGGGAGGCGTCCAGGTACTGCATCGCCGGGGGCATGGTGTCGGCCGGGTTGCTGCCGACCAGCAGCAGCGTGTCGGCCTGGGCGAGGTCGGCCAGCGGGAACGGCAGGCCGCGGTCCAGACCGAACGCCCGGTTCGCCGCGGTGGCCGCCGAGGACATGCAGAACCGGCCGTTGTAGTCGATCTGGGAGGTGCGCAGCGCGACCCGGGCGAACTTGCCGAACTGGTAGGCCTGCTCGTTGGTCAGCCCGCCACCACCGAAGCAGCCCACGGCGTCCCGCCCGTGCTCGGCCTGGGTCCGGCCGATCGCCTCGACCACCCCGTCCAGGGCCAGGGACCACGACGTCTCGACGAACGGGCTGGTCCGGTCCCCGGGCACGGCGCGGACGAGGGGCCGGGTGAGCCGCTCGGGGTGGTCGAGCAGCTCGGGGGCCGACCACCCCTTGGAGCACAGCCCGCCACGGTTGGTCGGGAAGTCGGCCGGGACCAGGGTCGCGGGGCGGTCCCCGGCGCTCATGGTGACCCCGCACTGCAGCGAGCAGTACGGGCAGTGGGTCTGCGTCGTCCGGGTGCGGGACGGCGCTGAGGTCGACACGGGGCGAGCCTGCGGGGTCCCCGTGTCGCGACCGATGCCGCGGCGTCAAGGTCGCGTTCCGGCAATCTCACCGCGGCCCCGCGGCCCCCGTGCGGGCCGGCTGGTTGCCGATCCCGCAACGAGCCCCTGCCCGGGGGCAACGACCGGGCACGCTGGGGCCATGACACCCGACGCCGCCGAGTGGGACCACCGCTACGGGCCCGAGCCGATCTGGAGCGGGCAGCCCAACGGCACCCTGGTCGCCGAGGCGGCCGGGCTGACGCCCGGGCGGGTGCTCGACGTGGGGTGCGGCGAGGGTGCCGACGCGGTCTGGATGGCCCGCCAGGGCTGGCAGGTCACCGCCCTCGACGTCTCCCGGGTCGCCCTGGACCGGGCCGCCCGGCACGCCGCCGACGCCGGCGTGCAGGTCACCTGGCTGGACACCGGCCTGCTCGACGCCGACCTGCCGGCCGGGTCGTTCGACCTGGTCAGCGCCCAGTACCCGGCACTGCGCAGCACTCCCGATCGCGACGCGGAACGCGCGCTGCGGGCGGCGGTGGCCCCCGGCGGGACGCTGCTGGTCGTGCACCACGCCCTGGTCGACACCGCGCAGGCGACGGCCGCCGGCTTCGACCCGGCCGACTACGTGAGCCCGGCCGACGTCGCCGCCACCCTGGACGCCGGCTGGGAGGTGCAGGTGCACGAGGAACGCCCCCGGCACGTCACCGGCGGGGCCGGCGCGCACCACGCCCACGACGTCGTCCTCCGGGCCCGCCGGCTGCGCTGAGGTCAGTCGAGGGAGCCGCGCTGCCTCTTCAGCTGGCCGCGCTGCTTCTTGGCGGTGATCCGACGTTCCTTCGACCCGCGGGTGGGCTTGGTCTTCCGGCGGGGCGGGGCCGGGGGCGCCAGGGCCTGGCCGATCGCCATCGCCATCCGGGCGCGGGCGGCCTCCCGGTTGCGCAGCTGCTGGCGGTGCTCGGACGCCGCGATCGTGAGGACGCCGTCGACCAGGCGGTCACCGATCCGGTCGGTGAGCCGGGCCAGCTGGTGCTCGGTGAGACCGGGGATGTCCAGCGGGCGCACCGACAGCTCGACCCGGCTGTCCGCGGTGTTCACGCCCTGCCCGCCCGGACCCGACGACCGGCTGAACCGCCAGCCGAGCATGCCCGCGGGCACGGTGAGCCGCGGGGTGACCGGGAGGTCCCCGGCAGCGTCGTCGGTGGGCACGGGACCATCCTCCCGTGCTCACCCTCGCGCAGGCCCTCGCCGCCGGTCCCGTCGTCCTCGACGGCGGGCTGTCCACCGAGCTGGAGGCCCGCGGGCACGACGTGACCAGCGCGCTGTGGTCGGCCCGGCTGCTGCGCGACGACCCGGGCGCGATCCGGGACGCGCACGCCGCGTTCGCCGCCGCCGGCGCCCAGGTGGCGACCACGGCGAGCTACCAGGCCACCGTGCCCGGGTTCGCCGCGGCGGGGTTCGAGGACGCCGCGGGCCTCATCGCCCGCTCGGTGCAGCTGGCCCGGGAGGGCGCGCCGGGGTCGTGGGTGGCCGGGTCGGTCGGGCCGTACGGGGCGTACCTGGCCGACGGGTCGGAGTACACCGGCGCCTACCTGGACACCGTGAGCGTCGACGAGCTGCGGGCGTTCCACCGGCCGCGGCTGGCCACCCTGGTCGAGGCCGGTGTCGACGTGCTGGCGTGCGAGACGCTGCCGGGGGCCGCCGAGGTGGAGGCGCTGCTGGCCGAGGTCACCGCGCTGGACGCCCCGGCGTGGATCTCGGTGTCCGCGGTGACCGGCCCCGACGGCGTCACCCGCACCCGCCGGGGCGAGCCGCTGGCCGACGTCCTGGGCATGACCCGCGGCATCGACCAGGTGGTCGCCGTCGGGGTGAACTGCACCGACCCGGCCGCCGTCGTCCCGGCCGTGGTGTGGGCGAGGGTGTCCAGCGGCAAGCCGGTGGTCGTCTACCCCAACAGCGGTGAGACCTGGGACGCCGACGCCCGCGCCTGGACCGGGACCCCCGGGGTCGGTGACGTGTCGGCGTGGCTGTCGGCCGGCGCCCGGCTGGTCGGGGGCTGCTGCCGGGTGCGTCCGGACGACGTGGCCGCGATCGCTGCCACCGTCGCCGGGAAGGTCTGAGCCGTAGGGGACGCTGGACCCCACGATGACGCTCTCCCCCGACGCCCCCGCCCGCGACATGCCCGACCTGGTGGCCCTGCTCGACCAGGGCAACGACCCCGACGCGCTCTTCGAGCGGTTCGCCGGCTGGGCGGCCGAGACGGGCACCGTGCTGTACCCGGCGCAGGAGGAGGCGCTGATCGAGCTGGTCAGCGGGGCCAACGTCGTGCTGGCCACCCCCACCGGGTCGGGCAAGTCGCTGGTGGCCACCGGCGCGCTGTTCGCCGCGCTGGCCCAGGACCGGGTGTCGTTCTACACCGCGCCGATCAAGGCCCTGGTGAGCGAGAAGTTCTTCGCCCTGTGCGGGGTGTTCGGCGCGGAGAACGTCGGCATGCTCACCGGCGACGCCTCGGTCAACGCCTCGGCACCGATCATCGCCTGCACCGCCGAGGTGCTGGCCAACATCGCGCTGCGCGAGGGCGCGGGGGCCGACATCGGCCTGGTCGTGATGGACGAGTTCCACTTCTACGGCGACGCCGACCGCGGCTGGGCCTGGCAGGTGCCGCTGATCGAGCTGCCGAAGGCCCAGTTCCTGCTCATGTCGGCGACCCTGGGCGACACCACCGAGCTGCGCACCGACCTCTCCCGCCGCACCGGCCGGGACACCGCGCTGGTGGCCCACGCCGAGCGCCCGGTGCCGCTGACGCACTACTACGCCACGACGCCGATGCACGAGACGATCCAGGAGCTGCTGGACACCCGGCAGGCCCCGGTCTACGTCGTGCACTTCACCCAGGCCTCGGCGCTGGAGCGCGCCCAGGCGCTGATGAGCGTCAACGTCTCCACCAAGGAGCAGAAGCAGGCGATCGCCGACATGATCGGCGGCTTCCGGTTCTCCAGCGCCTTCGGGACGACGCTGTCCCGGCTGGTGCGGCACGGCATCGGCGTGCACCACGCCGGGATGCTGCCCAAGTACCGCCGGCTGGTCGAGCAGCTCGCCCAGGCCGGGCTGCTCAAGGTCATCTGCGGCACCGACACCCTGGGCGTGGGCATCAACGTGCCGATCCGCACCGTGGTCTTCTCCGCGCTCTCCAAGTACGACGGCACCCGCACCCGTCTGCTCAACGCCCGCGAGTTCCACCAGATCGCCGGCCGCGCCGGGCGGGCCGGGTACGACACCGCCGGCACCGTCGTCGTCCAGGCACCCGAGCACGAGGTGGAGAACCTCAAGCAGTTCGCCAAGGTCGCCGACGATCCGAAGAAGCGCCGCAAGCTGGTCCGCCGCAAGGTGCCCGAGGGCACGGTGCCGTGGAGCGAGGCCACCCAGCAGCGGCTCATCGCCGCCGACCCGGAGCCGCTGAGCAGCCACCTGCGGGTCTCGACCGGGATGATCCTCAACGTCGTCGCCCGCCCCGGCGACCCGTTTGCCGCGATGCGGCACCTGCTCACCGACAACCACGAGCCGCGCAAGCGCCAGCTCCGGTTGGTCCGGGAGGCCATCGGCATCACCCGCGGCCTGGTGACCGCCGGCGTGCTGGAGCGCCTCGACGTCCCCGAGCCCGACGGACGGCGCTACCGGCTGACGGTGGACCTGCCGCCGGACTTCGCGCTCAACCAGCCGCTGTCCACGTTCGCGCTGGCCGCGATCGGGCTGCTGGACCCCGACACGGCCGCCCCCTCCCCCTCGGTGCCGGAGTCGGCGGGGTCGGCCACCTACGCCCTGGACGTCGTCTCGGTCATCGAGGCCACCCTGGACGACCCGCGGCAGATCCTGGCCGCGCAGCTGAACAAGGCCAAGGGCGCGGCCGTGGCGCAGATGAAGGCCGAGGGCATCGAGTACGAGGAGCGGATGGAGCTCCTGGAGGAGATCGCGTACCCCAAGCCGCTCGAGGAGCTGCTGGAGTACGCCTTCGAGACCTACCGCGCGGGCAACCCGTGGGCCGCGGACGCCCAGCTGTCCCCCAAGTCGGTCGTGCGGGACATGTGGGAGAAGGCGTTCACCTTCCGCGAGCTGGTCAACGAGTACCAGCTGACGCGGTCGGAGGGCGCGGTGCTGCGCTACCTGTCCGACGCCTTCAAGGCGCTCCGGTCGGGCGTGCCGGCCGACGCCCGCACCGAGGAGGTCACCGACATCGTCGAGTGGCTGGGCGAGCTGGTCCGGCAGGTCGACTCCTCGCTGCTGGACGAGTGGGAGGAGCTGACCAACCCCTCGGCCCCGCTCGACGCGCCCGTCGCCGTCCCCGCCCGGCCACGACCGGTCACCGGCAACGAGCGCGCCTTCACCGCGATGGTGCGCAACCAGCTCTTCCGCCGGGTGGAGCTGTGGGCCCGCCGCCGCTGGTACGACCTGGGGCAGCTCGACGCCGCGACCGGCTGGGACGCCGACGCCTGGGGCGACGTGGTGCAGGCCTACTTCGCCGAGCACGACGAGGTGCAGACCGGGGCCGACGCCCGGGGCCCGGCGCTGCTGGTGATCGACAAGGGCGAGCCCGGCCTGTGGCGGGTGCGTCAGATCGTCGACGACCCGGCCGGGGACCACGACTGGGGCTTCGATGTCGAGGTGGACCTGGACGCCTCCGACGAGGAGGGCTCCGCGGTGATCCGCCTGGTGGACGGCGGCCGCAAGGACTA
>JAOPVM010000344.1 GCA_025966215.1 Klenkia sp. | reverse complement strand
CAGCACGCCAAGAGCAAGGAGGGCAAGGCCCAGGTCGAGCTCGCCCAGATGCAGTACATGCTGCCGCGGCTGCGCGGTTGGGGTGAGTCGCTGTCCCGGCAGGCCGGTGGCCGGGTCGCCGGCGGTGGCGGCATCGGCACCCGTGGTCCCGGCGAGACCAAGATCGAGACCGACCGTCGGCGGATCCGGGCACGGGTGAGCAAGCTGCGCAAGGAGATCGCCGGCATGGCGACCGCCCGCGCGACCCAGCGCTCGGGCCGGGACCGCAACCAGACCCCCTCGGTCGCGATCGCCGGCTACACCAACGCCGGCAAGTCCAGCCTGCTCAACCAGCTCACCGATGCCGGCGTCCTGGTCCAGGACGCGCTCTTCGCCACCCTGGACCCGACGGTGCGCCGCGCCGAGATGCCCGACGGGCGTGACTACACGCTCACCGACACCGTCGGATTCGTCCGGCACCTCCCGCACCAGCTCATCGACGCCTTCCGCTCCACGTTGGAGGAGGTGGCCGCCGCCGACCTGCTGGTGCACGTCGTCGACGGCTCCGACCCCGACCCGCTGGGTCAGATCGACGCGGTGCACGTGGTGCTCGCCGAGATCGACGCGGCGTCGGTGCCCGAGCTCATCGTGGTCAACAAGATCGACGCGATGGACGACGAGGACGTGCTGGCCCTGCGCCAGGCGTTGCCCGGCGCCCAGTGGGTCTCGGCCGCCACCGGGGAGGGGATGGCCGAGCTCCGCGACGTCATCGCCGCCCGGCTGCCGCACCCCGACGTCGACGTCGACGTGCTGGTGCCCTTCGACCGGGGCGACCTGGTCTCCCGGGTGCACCAGGACGGCGAGGTCCTCAGCGAGGACTTCTCCGCCGACGGCACCCGGCTGCACGCCCGGGTCGACGGGGCGCTGGCCGCGGCGCTCGAGGAGTTCACCGCCCCGGTGGCGTGAGCGTGCGCGGACCGGGCCCGGTGCCTGGTCTGCGCACCGCGCCGGTCACGGTCAGGTCACGACGCGGCGGTACCGTGGCCCGGTGAGCCCCCCCAGCGCCGCGCCCCGGGCGGCTCGCCGCCCGGCCGTCATCGGCACCGGCCGCCCCGCCTGGTGGGTCGTCGTCGCCGCCGCGCTGGTGACCGCCGTCGTGACCGTGGACCTGCTGTCCCGCGGGGTCCTGGAGCGGATGGACCTCACGGTCTCCGAGGTGGTCAGCTCCTGGGAGCTGCGGGACTCCGACGTGTACTGGGGTGTCTGGGTGTTCACCCAGGCCGGTGGCCGCTTCACCATCCTGCTGGTCCTGGTCGCGCTCGTCGGCTGGATCGCCTGGCGGCAGCGCACCGTCGTCCCGGTGCTGCGGGTGCTGGTCGCCCTGGCGCTGCTGACCGGGGTGGTCTACGCCTTCAAGTACGGCACCGGGCGGACGGCGCCGGCCTACCCGGGCTCGTTCTTCCACCGGGACGGCGCCTCCTACCCCTCAGGGCACGTCGCCAACGCGGTGCTGATGTGGGGCGTGGCGCGGTGGCAGGCCGTGGAGTTCGGACTGCCGGCGCAGGTCCAGCGGGCCCTGTGGGTGCTCAGCGTCCTCGGGCCGGTTGTGACGGGAGTGGCCATGGTGGCCCTTGACTTCCACTGGGTCACCGACGCCGTGGTCGGGGCTGCTGTGGGCCTCGTCCTGCTGGGCGTGGTGCACGCACTCGATGCAGTCGTGGTGTCACGCTTCGTGCATGTCAGAGCCGGTCGGTCGACTGCCTGAGCCCGCCGGACGGTGTCCGCGGGCTCTCGTGGCGACCGTCCTGGGGATCGGCCTCGTCGCCGGGCCGTTCCTGCCGGGGTCCTTCCTGTCGGCAGCCCAGACCGGGTCGGCGGCCGTCGTCACCGCTGCGGCCGAGGAGGTCCTCGCCCCCTTCGGGGTGCCCTCGACGCCCTGCTCGGTGACCGACACCCGGCTCCCGGAGATCTCCGGGATGGCCGTGTCCGGAGACACCACGTTGGTGATGAACGACGGTGGGGACGCCGTGACGGTCCACCAGCTGGACGCCTCCTGCACCGTCGTCGGGGAGCGGACCGCCGCGGTCGACCCGTACGACCCCGAGGACCTGGCGCTCGGCGCCGACGGCACCGTCTGGTTCGCCGACACCGGGGACAACCGGCTGTCCCGGGAGACCGTCGCGCTGATCGCCCTGCGCCCGGACGGCACCGCGCAGGTGCACCGACTGACCTACCCCGACGGCCCGCACGACGCCGAGGCCCTGCTGCTGGCCCCTGACGGCACGCCCTACCTGGTCACCAAGGAGGTGCTCGGGGTCAGCGGGGTCTACCGGCCGACGGCGAGCCTCGACCCCGCCTCCACCGTGCCGATGGAGCGGGTCGCCGAGCTCGCGCTCTCGTTGACCGGCTCTCCCGGTGGGCCGGTGGGCCGGGCGGGGCAACTGCTGGTGACCGGAGGTGCGGTGAGTCAGGACGGGGCGATGATCGCCCTGCGCACCTACACCGACGCCTACGTCTGGTCGCTGGCCGGCTCCGACGTGGCCGGCGCGCTGGGGAACGCCCCGGCCCGGATCGCGCTGCCGGAGTCCCCTCAGGGCGAGGCGATCGCCTTTGCTGCCGACGCGCGCAGCCTCGTGGTGTCGGGGGAGGGCCTGCCCGCAGCCCTCACCCTGGTGCCCTCCACCGGCGCGCTGTCCCCGGCTGCCGCCGTCGGGCCGGCTGTCCAGGCGGCGGCCGGCCAGCCGGGTGCCGCGGCCGGCGGACTCTCACCCTGGACCGCGGGGGTGATCGCCGCGCTCGCCGCCGGTGTGCTGGTGTGGGCGTCGGGCAAGCTCCGTCGCCGTCGCTGAATCCCCCCGGGTCGGGTCCCACCGCGGCGGAACCCGACCGGGCCCTCAGAGCCGACGCAGGACGGTGACCACGCGCCCCAGCACCGTCGCGTCGTCACCCGGGATGGGCTCGAACGCCGGGTTGTGCGGCAGCAGCCACACGTGCCCGTCGCGCCGCTTGTAGGTCTTGACCGTGGCCTCGCCGTCGATCATCGCCGCCACGATCTCGCCGTTCTCCGCGCTGGCCTGCTGTCGGACGACGACCCAGTCGCCGTCGCAGATCGCCGCGTCGACCATCGACTCGCCGGTCACCTTGAGCATGAACAGCGTGCCCTCGCCGACGAGCTCGCGGGGGAGCGGGAAGACGTCCTCCACGGCCTGCTCGGCGAGCACCGGCCCGCCGGCGGCGATCCGACCGACGACCGGGACGTAGGTCGGGACCGGCGCCTGCGGGTCGTCGACGCCGCTGGCGGCACCGGAACCGGCCAGCGCGGACCCGCTCGCATCGGCCATCGGGTGGTCGCCGGGGAGCCGGACGTCCAGCGCGCGCGGCCGGTTGGGGTCGCGCCGCAGCCAACCCTTCTTCTGCAGGACGGAGAGCTGGTGGGCCACCGAGGAGGCCGAGGAGAGCCCGACGGCCTCACCGATCTCGCGCACGCTCGGCGGGTAGCCGCGGCGGTCGATGGAGTCGCGGATGACCTCCAGGACCCGACGCTGGCGCTGGGTGAGACCGTCGCCGGCCTCGCCCCGCTCGGGGAACTCGCGCACGGTGGCGTCGGTGCCGGTCTGGTCGGTGCCTGCCGCGGTGGCCCGCCGGGTGGATGCCTTCTTCCTCGTCCCGGTGGCCGTCACCGATCGTCCGCCGCCCGCGTCCGTGCCTCCACCCGTGCCCGTGCCGTCCGGTGTGTCGCCCTCGACCGCCACGTGTCCTCCTCCGGCTGCGTGCCCGCAGCTCGTCCCGGTGCCGACGGTCGGACGCCCGTCGGGCCGTGGCCCGGGGGAGGGACACGCACCCGACGGTGACCGTCGTGATCAACACGGACGGTAACGCCTCCCACCGCCCCGTTCAAACAGGTGTTCGAACGACACGCCGTGTCGCCTCGATTTTGTCGGACCCCTCGGGTAGACATCCGCACAGACGTTCGATCGAACAACCGTTCGATCCCTTCTCGGCGTCGGCGAGCGACAGGAGCGACCACGATGGCCACCACGGCGAACACCTCGCGCACCACCCCGACCGTCCGCGGCAACCACCCGGCCGGTCGTGCCCTGCAGGGCGGTGCCGTGGCCCGGCACGCCGCCGAGCAGGCCGTGGCCCCGGGCGCCCCGCTCCGACTGGTGCAGGCCCGTGCCGAGACGGCCTCGGTCACCCCGGTCCAGGAGCGGTGGGCCGACGTGGTGCCGCTGCGTCGTCCGGCCGACGGCCTGCGTCCGGCGGACGTGCGCCCGGCTCCGGTGCGGCTGACCCGGCGCGGTCGCCGGGCCGTGCTCGGTCTCGTGGTCGCCGGAGGGGTGGGGCTGGCCGCGCTGGTGGGTCCGGCGGTGGTCGGTGGGCAACCCGCCGGCGGTGGGCTCGCGCTCGCCGGGGAGAGCAGTGTCGTGGTCGCCCCGGGGGACACCCTGTGGTCCATCGCCGGCACCATCGCCCCCGACTCCGACCCCCGCGCGGTCGTGCACGCGCTGCGGGCGATGAACGACCTCGACGGCGTGGACCTCGTGCCCGGTCAGGTGCTCCAGGTCCCCTGAGCCGAGCTGCCCGCCGCCGAGGCGGGTGGTCTTCGTCGCCGCGCCTGTACCGGGTCGGTGCCGCCGGG
>JAOPVM010000329.1 GCA_025966215.1 Klenkia sp. | reverse complement strand
GGGCGCGGGCGGCGGCCGCGGCCACCTCGGCACCGCGGGCGGCCAGGTCCATGTCCCGGTCGAAGCGGGACAACGCCTCGAGCTCGTCGAGGGTCGCCTCCAGCCGGGCAGCCGTCGGTACGGGAGCAGGCGCGGCGGCATCGGGTGCCTCGCCGCTCGTCACCACCATCACGTTGCCCACGTCCTCCCATCGTCACCGGGACCGGGGCCTTGAGCCCACGGGCCCCGGTCCCACCCTCCCGGGTGTTCCTGGAACCGATGGTGCCGCATCCACGCAAGCGGTGGTCGTGCTGCGGAGGCCCGGGCCGGGGGAGGACGGTGCGCGCCCTCCCGTCGACGAGACCGGCAGGTCCGGCGCCGCCGACCACCAGGCCGGTGCCGCCGGGCCCGTCAGAGAGCCGCTCGGACGAAGGAGTTGACCTGGCTGGTGATCACCTTCGGGAACGTCTGGAAGGCGGTGGTCCGCTCGGGTGAGGCGTTGTAGGTGGTCTCCACCTCGCGGAAGTGGTCCTCGTCGCCGTCCAGGGCGACCGCCCAGACGAAGGCGTCGTTGGTCTCGTCCACCCAGGCCTCGAGCACCCGGAAGCCGAACTGCTCGCGGACCGGGACGATCGAGGGGAACCAGGCGAGGAAGTCGGCCATCCGGCCCGGCTCGACGGCATAGCGGCGCAACTGCACGGTCGTGGTCATGCGGCGAGTGTGCCGGGGGTGCGTGGAACTGCAGGTCGTGGCCCTCGGTGTCCTCCCGCCCGTTCGGCCCGATCCTCGGGCCGAGGGCATCCCGGTAGGAGGCCCGGGCCCGGGCCGCGGGCACCCACCCGCTGGCCACTCCGCTCGCCACTCCGCGGGCCATGTCGTCCGCCGTCGATCCTCGGTCGTCCCACCGCCCCTGCCCGCCGGGCCGGGGTCGCGACCGTCGGGGGAGACTGGGGTCCATGGCCGACCGCAACTGGGGTTTTCGCACCCGGGCCCTGCACGCCGGGGGTCAGCCCGACCCCACGACCGGTGCCCGGGCCGTGCCGATCTACCAGACCACCAGCTACGTCTTCGAGAGCGCCGACGACGCGGCGAACCTGTTCGCCCTGCAGAAGTACGGCAACGTCTACACCCGGATCGGCAACCCCACGGTGGCCGCGTTCGAGGAGCGGATGGCCTCGCTGGAGGGCGGCCTGGGGGCGGTGGCGACGTCGTCCGGGCAGTCCGCGGAGTTCCTCACCTTCGCCGCGCTGGCCGGCGCCGGGGACGAGATCGTCGCCGCGGCCTCGCTCTACGGCGGCACGATCACCCAGCTCGACGTCACGCTGCGGCGGTTCGGGGTGAGCACGACGTTCGTGCGCGGCAACGACCCGGCCGACTACGCCGCGGCGATCACCCCGCGCACCAGGTTGCTGTTCGCCGAGGTGGTGGCCAACCCGGGCAGCGAGGTCAGCGACATCGCGGGCCTCGCCGAGGTGGCCCACGCCGCGGGCATCCCGCTGGTGGTCGACGCGACGACGGCGACGCCGTACCTGTGCCGGCCGATCGAGCACGGCGCCGACATCGTCATCCACTCCGCCACCAAGTTCATCGGCGGGCACGGCACCACGATCGGTGGGGTCGTCGTCGATGCCGGGACCTTCCCCTGGGCCAACGGCAACTTCCCGCAGATGACCGAACCGACCGAGTCCTACGGCGGCATCTCCTGGTGGGGCAACTTCGCCGAGTACGGCTTCCTCACCAAGCTGCGCAGCGAGCAGCTGCGCGACATCGGCGCCTCGCTGAGCCCGCACAGCGCGTTCCTGCTCATCCAGGGCGTGGAGACGCTGCCGCAGCGGATGCGCGAACACGTCGCCAACGCCCAGCGCGTGGCCCGGTGGCTGGACGCCGACGAGCGGGTCGCCTGGGTGCGCTACTCCGGGCTGCCCGACCACCCGCACCACGCGCTGGCGCAGAAGTACCTGCCCGAGGGGCCGGGGGCGGTGTTCAGCTTCGGTGTCGTCGGGGGCCGGGACGCCGGACGGCGGTTCGTGGAGTCGGTGGAGCTGTGCAGCCACCTGGCCAACATCGGCGACGCCCGCACCCTGGTCATCCACCCGGGGTCCACGACGCACGGCCAGCTGTCGGTGGAGCAGCTGGAGACCGGCGGGGTGTCGCCGGACCTGATCCGGATCTCGGTCGGGCTCGAGGACGTCGAGGACGTGCTGTGGGACCTGGACCAGGCGCTGACCCGGGCGGTCCGGCCGTGAACCCGACCGCCGGGGAACGGCAGACGATCCTCGACCGGACCCGCACGGTCGCCGTGGTGGGCGCCTCGGACAACCCGTCCCGGGCGTCGTACTTCGTGGCCACCTACCTGCTGTCGACGACGCCCTACGAGGTCTGGTTCGTCAACCCGCGGGTCACCGAGATCCTCGGCCGGCCGGTGTACCCCTCGCTGGCCGAGCTGCCCGGCGTGCCGGACCTGGTCGACGTCTTCCGCAAGCCCGCCGACCTGCCCGGGGTGCTCGAGGAGACGATCGCCGTGGGCGCGCGCACCTTCTGGCTGCAGCTGGGGCTCTCCGACGACGCCCTGGCCGCCCGGGCCACCGACGCCGGCCTCGAGGTCGTCATGGACCGCTGCCTGAAGATCGAGCACGCCCGCTTCCACGGCGGCCTGCACCTGGCCGGGTTCGACACCGGCGTGATCAGCTCCCGCCGCCGCCCGGCCCGCCGCTGACGCCGGGGTCGGGGACCACTCGCCCCCCCCGAGCGGGGGCCGCTGCCGGGTGGGTGCGCCCGGGGGAGGATGGGCCGGTGAGGTCACCCACCGACGGCTGGACGCGCTGCTCGCTCGGCCACCGGCACTGGGGGCTGGCAGGGGCGGCAGGTCTGCTGGTG
>JAOPVM010000315.1 GCA_025966215.1 Klenkia sp. | reverse complement strand
GGTGAGCGCGGCGGTGAGCCGGGCGGGCAGCCAGTTGGCGACGTCGTCGGCGCGGGCCGAGGCCCAGCCGAACCGGGCGTACCGGGAGGACCGGTAGCCGACCATCGCGTCCAGGGTGTTGACCGCGCGGTAGGCCAGCAGCCCGGGCAGGCCGGCGGCCGCGCCCCACACCAGCGGGGCGACCGCGGCGTCGGAGGTGTTCTCCGCGACGGACTCCACCGTCGCCCGCACCAGCTCGTCCTCGCCCAGGGACGAGGGGTCGCGGCCGGCCAGGCTGGACAGGTGCGCCCGCGCGGCGGGCAGGTCGTCGGCGGTCAGGTGCGCGGCCATCGTCGTCCCGGCCCGGCCCAGCGAGGTGCCGCCGAGCACCGACCAGGTGACGACGGCGGTCAGCGCGGTGCGGGTGAGCGGCCGCGACCGGGTGAGCCGGTCGGCCGTCGTCCCCAGGGCGGTGACCGTGCCGACGCACACCGCCCAGTACGCGGCACCGGTCGCCCGGTCGTCCCGCCAGAGGCGGCGTTCCAGCGCGGCGACGGCCTGACCGAAGCCGGCCACCGGGTGCCGGCGGCGCGGGTCGCCCAGCGCCGCGTCGGCCAGCGAGCCCAGCGCGAGGCCGGCGGCGGTCGGGAGGTCCACGAGGGGAGATGGTGCCAACTACGATCGGCCCCCATGCGCCTGCCCGGCCGTTACGACGGCGTCGCCCGGCCGATCGTCACCTACGGCAGCAACGACGTGCTGCACCGTCCGTGCACGCCGGTGACCGAGTTCGGGCGCGACCTCAAGCGGCTGCTGCTGGACATGTTCGCCTCGATGGAGGCCGCCGACGGGGTGGGCCTGGCGGCCAACCAGATCGGCGTCGACGCCCGGGTGTTCGTCATCGACTGCCCGGACGCCGACGGCGAGGACGTGATCGGCTACGTGGTGAACCCGGTGCTCACGGTGCTCGAACCGCTGGACGGCGAGCCCGAGGTCGAGGTCACCGAGGAGGGCTGCCTGTCGGTGCCGGGCCCCTACGCCGAGCTCGAGCGGCGCTTCCGCGCCCGGGTCGACGGCGTGGACGCCACCGGCCAGCCCACCTCGATCGAGGCCACCGGGATGGCCGCCCGCTGCCTGCAGCACGAGTGCGACCACCTCGACGGCACCGTCTACGTCGACCGGCTCCCCGAGGAGCTGCGCGAGCGGCTGCTCGCCGAGGCCGCCGGACCGGGGGGCGAGCTCCCCGCGTGACCGTCGTCGTGGTCGGCATCGGCGCCGACGGCTGGGACGGGCTCGCGCCGCTGTCCCGGGCTGCGGTCGAGGCCGCCGAGGTGCTGCTGGGGTCGGACCGGCAACTCGGCCTGGTGCCCGCCTCGGTCGGCGCGCTCCGGCAGGCCTGGCCCTCGCCGATGGTCCCGGCGCTGCCCGGGCTCGTCCAGACCCACGCCGGGCGGGCCGTGGTCGTCCTGGCCTCCGGCGACCCGATGCTGTCCGGCATCGGCACCACGCTGGTGCGGCTGCTCGGCCCGGGGCAGGTCCGGGTGCTCCCGGCGCCGTCCTCGGTGTCGCTGGCCTGCGCCCGGCTGGGCTGGGCGGTCGAGGAGACCGAGGTCCTCTCGCTGGTCGGCCGGCCGCTGGAGCTGCTGCACCCGCGCGTGCAACCCGGCCGTCGGCTGCTGGTCCTGGGTTCGGACGGCGACACCCCCGCCGCCGTGGCCGCCCTGCTCACCACCCGCGGCTACGGGGAGTCCACGGTGACCGTGCTGTCGGAGCTGGGCGGGCCGGCCGAGGCCGTGCACACCGGCACCGCCGCGCAGTGGACGCCGACCGCCGACCCGCTGGTGGTCACGGCCGTGGAGTGCCGGGCCACCCGGGGCACCGCCCCGCTGCCCACCACCCCCGGCCTGCCCGACGGCGCCTACGAGAACGACGGCCAGCTGACGAAGAACGAGGTCCGCGCGGTCACCCTGTCCCGGCTGGCCGCCGTCCCCGGACAGCTGCTCTGGGACGTCGGGGCCGGGGCCGGGTCGGTCGGGATCGAGTGGATGCGTGCGCACCCGTCCTGCCGGGCGGTGGCGGTGGAGTCGGTGGCCGAGCGGGCCGAGCGGATCGTCCGCAACGCCACCCGGCTCGGCGTCCCGCACCTGCGCGTGGTGCACGGCCGGGCCCCCGAGGTGTTCGGCCGGCTCGCCCCGCCGGACGCCGTGTTCGTCGGCGGCGGGGCGACCACCCCGCTGCTGCTGGACGCCTGCTGGGACGCCCTGCGCGAGGGCGGCCGGATGGTGGTCAACGCGGTGACCGTGCAGAGCGAGGCCGTGCTCGCCGACTGGCACGCCCGCTTCGGCGGTGAGCTGGTGCGCATCTCGGTGCAGCGCGGGGAACCCGTCGGCAGCTTCACCGGCTGGAAGCCGGCCATGCCCGTGACGATCTGGAGCGGCACCCGATGACCGTGCACTTCATCGGCGCCGGCCCCGGCGCCGCCGACCTGGTCACCCTGCGGGCGGCCCGGCTGATCGCGGCCGCCCCGGTGTGCCTCTACGCCGGCGCCCTGGTGCCCCGCGAGCTGCTGGACACCGCACCGGCCGACGCCCGGCTGGTCGACACCGCCGACCTGGACCTCGACCAGATCACCGCGGAGCTGGTCGCTGCGCACGAGGCCGGGCTCGACGTCGCCCGGCTGCACTCCGGCGACCCGTCGGTGTGGAGCGCGATGGCCGAGCAGATGCGCCGGCTGGACGCCGCCGGGGTGCCCTACGACGTCGTCCCCGGCGTGCCGGCGTTCGCGGCGGCGGCCGCCTCGCTCAAGCGCGAGCTGACCGTGCCCGGGGTGGGACAGACGGTGGTGCTCACCCGCACGTCGGCGCGCTCGACCGCGATGCCGCCCGGCGAGCAGCTGTCGGCCTACGCCGCGACCGGGGCCACCCTGGTGCTGCACCTCGCCGTCCAGCGCATCGCCGAGCTGGCCCCCGAGCTGGCCGAGCACTACGGCGCCGACGGGCCGGTCGCCGTCGTCGCCCGGGCCAGCCGGGACGACGAGCTGGTGCTGCGCGGCACGCTGGGCGACATCGCGGCGAAGGTGGCGGCCGCGGGCGTCGTCCGGACGGCGGTCGTGGTGGTCGGACCGGTGCTCACCGCCGGGGAGTTCCCGGACAGCCACCTCTACTCGACCTCCCGGACGCGCTAGTGGAGTGGCAGGGGCGCGGAGACCGCGCCCCGGCACGCCACCTACGCGCGGCCCACCACGGTGCCGCCGCGGTCGACGACCACGACGTCGACCTCCACCGGGGCGCCGTCCAGGGTGCGCAGGCAGGTCGCCCGGGCGCCGGCGGCGACCAGGTCGCCGAGCGGGAGGCCGGCGGCCTGGCACTGCTGCAGCGC
>JAOPVM010000306.1 GCA_025966215.1 Klenkia sp. | reverse complement strand
CCCGGCGATGTCGGAGAAGGACACCGAGGACCGGCGCGTCGCGTTGTCGCTGTCGGTCGACGTCGTGGCGCTGTCGTTCGTGCGCTCGCCCCGCGACGTCGACCTGGTGCGCGAGATCATGCGCCAGGAGGACGTCGAGGTCCCGGTCCTCGCCAAGCTGGAGAAGCCCGAGGCGGTGGAGAACCTGGAGGCCATCGTGGAGGCCTTCGACGGCATCATGGTCGCCCGCGGCGACCTCGGCGTGGAGCTCCCGCTGGAGCAGGTCCCGCTGGTCCAGAAGCGTGCCGTGCAGGCCGCCCGGGAGCGGAACAAGCCGGTCATCGTGGCCACCCAGATGCTCGAGTCGATGATCAACTCCTCCCGGCCCACCCGGGCCGAGGCCTCTGACGTCGCCAACGCCGTGCTCGACGGTGCCGACGCGGTGATGCTGTCCGGGGAGACCTCGGTCGGGAAGTTCCCGATCGCCGCGGTGCGCACGATGGAGCGGATCATCGACGCGGTCGAGTCCGACGCGGTGCGGGTGCCGGCCCTGGTGCGGCAGTCCCGGTCGCGTTCGGGCGCCATCGTCAAGGCGGCCCGCGAGGTCGGCGAGGCCCTCGACGTGGACGCGCTGGCCGCGTTCACCATGACCGGGGACACCGTGCGCCGCCTCGCGGCGCTGCACACCCGGCTGCCGATCCTGGCCTTCACCACCGACCCGCGGGTGCGCAGCCGGATGGCGCTGTCGTGGGGTGTGGAGACCTTCCTGGTGCCCCAGGTCGGGCACACCGACGACATGGTCGGCCAGGTCGACTTCTCGCTGTTGTCCATCGGCCGGCTCAAGGAGGGCGACCGGGTGGTCGTCGTCGCCGGCTCCCCGCCGAACATCTCGGGCTCCACGAACCTCATCCGGGTGCACGAGATCGGCCAGCATGCCTGAAGGACCCGGGTGCCCCCCACCACTCGCACGCTCGTGGCGGGCCCCTGCACCGGGGCCACGGGGCAGGATGGAATGACGGGCACACTCCCGGCGGCGGCTCTCCTCGAGGTCCTGGACCTGGTGGAGCGGTCGCCGGACCTCTACGTGGGCCAGACGCCGTCCACCCCGCTGCAGCGGGTGTTCGGTGGTCAGGTCGCCGCCCAGGCGCTCACCGCGGCCACCCGCACCGTGCCGGCCGGCCGGGGGGTGCACTCGCTGCACTCCTACTTCCTCCGCCCGGGCGACCCGCACGCGGAGCTGCGCTACGAGGTCGACCGGATCCGGGAGGGGCGGTCGTTCTCCACCCGGCGGGTGGTGGGCCGGCAGACCCGGCACGGTGAGGACGTCGCGGTGTTCGCGTTGACCGCGGACTTCACCGCGGGTGAGGCCGCCGTGGTGGAGCACTCGCTGCCCATGCCCGAGGTGCCGGTCGCCGAGTCGCTGCCCGGCATCGACGAGGTGAGCGCCGCTCACCCGGGCCGGTCCACCGGAGCCCGGGCCTTCGCCCGGGTGGTCGAGCAGCGGTTCCTCGAGGACCCGTTCGACCCGGCCCCCAAGACCCCGCCGCGCACCCAGAGCCGCACCTGGTTCCGGGTGACCGGCCGGCTGCCCGACGACGCCGGGGTGCACGCCGCCGCCCTGACCTTCGTGTCCGACCTGACCCTGCTGTCGGCGGGCCTGGCCCGGATCGGCGGCGGCTGGGGCGGTGAGCACGTGGGCGCCTCGCTGGACCACGCGGTGTGGTTCCACCGGCCGGTGCGGGCCGACGACTGGTTCCTCTACGAGACCGACAGCCCGGCCGCCGCCTCGGGGCGCGCGATGAACCTGGGCCAGATCTGGTCCGCCGACGGCACCCACGTGGCGACCGTCGCCCAGGAGGGCCTCATCCGCTCACTCGGCTGAGGCCCGATCCACCTCGGCGACGGTCTGGTGCTCCACCGGCTGGGGCGCCGCTGCGGCCTGCTCGGCTGCCTCCCGGTCGGCGCGTTCCCGCTCGGTCTGCGCGCGCTGCTGCTCAGCGAAGTCGTTGGCCAGCCAGTCGTGGTGCTCACCCAGCAGCGCCCACAGCCGCTCCACGTGCCGTCGCTCGGTGGCCGGGGACCCGATGGACACCCGGAGCACCACCTCGCCGGAGACGGTCGTGTGGGTCAGGAACACCTCACCGCCGTCGGCGAGGCGCTCGAGCAGGGTCATGGTGGCGACGTCGCCGTCCACCCCGTGCGGCCAGCGCGGCTTGAGGCAGACCAGCGACAGCGGGTGCGGGGCGACGACGGAGAACCGGTCGTCGGCGCGGGCCCAGCCGGCCAGCTCCTGGGCCAGCGCCACGTGCGCGCGCACGTGCTCGCGCAGCCCCTCGGCGCCGTACCAGCGGACGACGAACCAGAGCTTGAGCGCCCGGAAGCGACGGCCGAGCTCGATCTGCCAGTCGCGGTAGTCCACCACCGAGCCGCTGTCGGTGGCGGCGTTGCGCAGGTACTCCGGGAGGATCGCCAGGGCCCCGGTGAGTGCGGCCCGGTCGGCGGTGAAGAACAACGTGGCGTCGAAGCCAGTGAGCAGCCACTTGTGTGCGTCGGTGGTGTAGCTGTCGGCCCACTCGACCCCGGCCTGCAGGTGCCGCAGCTCGGGGGCGACGGCGGCCACCCCGGCCCAGGCGGCGTCGACGTGCAGCCACACGCCGCGGTCCCGGCAGACCGGGCCGAGGGCCTCCAGCGGGTCGAACGCACCGGTCGACGTCGTCCCCACCGTGGCGCAGACCAGCACGGGGGTGAACCCGCGGGCCATGTCGCGGTCGATCCGGGCGGCCAGTGCCTGCGGACGCATCGCCAGGTCGCCGTCGACCTCCACGACGCGGACGGCGTCGGTGCCCAGGCCGGCGATCCGGGCGGCCTTCTCCATCGAGGAGTGCGTCTGGGCCGACACGTAGACGGTCATGTCCTCCGGGCGGACGCCGCCGCGCACGGTGGCGCCGCCGGTGGCCCGGTGCAGGGCGGCCAGGAGTGCCACCAGGTTGGCCCCGGAGCTGGAGTCCTGGACCACCCCGCCGCCGGTGCTGGCGTGGGTGAAGGACCCGGGCAGGCCGAGCAGCTCGACGAACCAGTCCATGACGTGCTGTTCGAGCTCGGTGCAGGCCGGGCTGGTCACCCAGGACATGCCCTGCACGCCGAGGGCGGAGCTGACCAGGTCACCGAGCACGGAGGGCCCGGAGGTGTTGGCCGGGAAGTAGCCGAAGAAGCCGGGGTGCTGCCAGTGCGTCAGGCCCGGGACGACGACCCGCTCCAGGTCGGCCAGCACGTCGGCCATCGACTCGCCCTGCTCGGGGGGGTGCGCGGGCAGCTGCGCCCGCACGTCGCCGGGGGAGACCCGGGACCGCACCGGCAGCGACTCCACCCGCCCCATGTGGTCGGCCACCCAGTCCACGACCTCGTGCCCGTGCTGGCGGAACTGCTCAGGAGTCATGTGGCCGGTCACGTGCCCCCGGTCCGATTCGAACGGACACTGTGCGGGTTTTGAATCCGCTCCCTCTGCCAGTTGGGGTACGGGGGCCCTCGATGGAGCGTACGACGCACCGGGCCCGCGGCCTCGCTAGGGTGAGCCGGTGAGCAACGAGCCGACCCGGGTCCTCATCGCCGAGGACGAGGCACTGATCCGCCTCGACCTCAAGGAGATGCTGGAGGAGGAGGGGTACGTCGTCGTCGGCGAGGTCGGCGACGGCCAGGCCGCGGTCGACCTGGCGCGCGAGCTGCGCCCGGACCTGGTCGTGCTGGACGTGCAGATGCCGGTGCTGGACGGGTTGTCCGCGGCCGAGCAGATCGCGGCCTCCCGGATCGCCCCGGTGATCGTGCTGACCGCCTTCTCCCAGCGCGAGCTGGTGGAGCGGGCCCGGGACGCCGGTGCGATGGCCTACCTGGTGAAGCCCTTCTCGAAGGCGGACCTGGTGCCGGCGATCGAGGTGGCCCGGGCCCGGTTCGTGGAGATGACCGCGCTGGATGCCGAGGTCGGTGACCTCAAGGAGCGTCTGGAGGCCCGCAAGGTGGTCGAGCAGGCGAAGGGGAAGCTCATGGCCGACCGCGGGATCACCGAGGCCGAGGCGTTCCGGTGGATCCAGCGGACGGCGATGAACGAGCGCACGTCGATGAAGGCGCTGGCGCAGCTGGTGCTCACCGACGGTGTCGGTCCGGCGGAGACCCCCACCGCCTGATCCACCGCCGGTGGTCCGCATGGGTCCGTTCGGCCCCGGCGTCGCCCGGATGACGGGCGTGTTGCCGGGAACCCCGGGTGTCACGGGTTCCGGACGGCCAGGTCACGACCTCATCACGGTGCGGTCGGGAGGGCTGTCGGTGTCCCACCGCACAGCTAGGTTCCCCCCACTGGTCGGACAGACCCGGGCGCATCCGCGCCCCGGCCCGGGTCCGGCCGAGCGATGGAACACCTCACTGGGAGTCACTTGATGCGCACTGGCACCTTCGCCCGCGCCGTCGCCGTGTCCGGGGCCGTCCTGCTCGCTGCAACCGCCTGTGGCGGCGGCAGCGACAGCGACGACGCCGCGGCCACCAGCGGTGGCGGCGGGGACAGCGGTTCACGGCAGGTCAACGTCTACGGCACCGACGGCAACATGGGCAACGCCCTCGGCAACGACTTCTCCGAGCCGGGCGCCCTGGCCGGCATGCGGGGAACCACGCCGCTGACCGAGCTGTCGGGGGACTTCACCGACCGCCTGCTGGAGATCAACCCCGACCTGCAGGACTACAACTACGCGGGTGAGTCCTACGACGCGGTGATCATCACCGCGCTGGCCGCGCAGGCTGCCGGCACCAACCAGGCCACGACCTTCGGGCCGTACGTCAACGGCATCACCTTCGGTGGGGACGCCTGCTCGGACTTCCAGTCCTGCCTGGACATCATCGCTGCCGGTGGGAACGTCGACTACGACGGCATCACCGGTCCGCTGAGCTTCGCCGACGCCGGCGAGCCGGCCGAGGCCAGCTTCGGGCTGCTGCAGTTCGGCGAGGACAACCAGATCGACGACAGCCTGACCGAGTTCGCCCTCGCGGGCGACGAGGCCAACGCCGCCTCCGACGAGGGCCCGGCCTACGCCGCGGCCGGCGCCACGGGCGACCCGCTGATCATCGGCACGCTGCTGCCGCTGACCGGCAACCTGGCCTTCCTCGGGCCGCCGGAGGTCGCCGGCGTCCAGCTGGCGATCAACGACATCAACGCCGCCGGCGGCGTCCTGGGCCAGCCGGTCCAGCTCGTCGAGGGTGACTCCGGTGACGCCTCGACCGACACCGCCACCCAGACCGTCGACCGCCTCCTGCAGTCCGGCGTCAACGCGATCATCGGCGCTGCCTCCTCGGGCGTGAGCCTCACGGTCATCGACACCATCACCGGTGCCGGCGTCCTGGAGTTCTCCCCGGCGAACACCTCCGACCAGTTCACGACCTACGACGACTCGGGCCTGTACTTCCGTACCGCGCCCGCGGACACGCTGCAGGCCCGCGCGCTGGCCGACCTGATCGGTGCCGACGGCAACAACACGGTCGGGATCCTCGCGATCAACGACCCGTACGGCACCGGCCTGGCCGAGAACGCCCGCAACAACCTGATCAGCGACGGCCTGTCCGAGGACGACGTCGTCTCGATCACCTACGACCCGCAGGCTGCCAACTTCGACTCCGAGGTGCAGCAGATGGTCGACCTCAACCCCGACGCCATCGTGGTGATCGGCTTCGAGGAGTCCTCGCGGATCATCCAGGGTCTCAACGCCCAGGGCATCGGCCCGGCGCGCTGACCCCAGCACCACCTGTTCGCACGAACGGCCCGGCCCCCGCGAGGGAGCCGGGCCGTTCTGCGTGCGGTGGGACTCAGAGACCGGCGACGAGCTCGGTGTCCACGCCGATCCGGCCGGTCTTGCTCGCCCCGCCCGGGTTGCCCAGGGGGGCGTCGCGCCCGGGCAGCAGCTCGAGGAAGAACCGTCGGTTGTCCTCGACGTGGGGTTCGTTCTCCTCGGTGACCCGCCGGTCCTGGGCGATGGCCTCGACCGGGCAGGCCGGTTCGCAGGCCCCGCAGTCGATGCACTCCTTGGGGTTGATGTACAGCTTGGTGTCCCCCTCGTAGATGCAGTCCACGGGGCACTCGTCCACGCAGGACATGTCGGTGGTGCCGATGCACTCGTTGCCGATGACGTAGGGCACGGGGGGTGGCTCCTCCTCAGGCGGGGACCGGCGTGGGCAGGCCGGCGGGGTCGTCGCTGCTGTGCCCGGGGAACAGCGGCTGGTCGGGGAACAGGTGCGTGGCGGCGTTGTTGACGGCGGTCGCGGCCTCGCCGAAGCCGACCGAGATCAACCGCACCTTGCCCGGGTACTCGGTGATGTCCCCGGCGGCGTAGACCCCGGGGACGGTGGTGCGCATGGCGGTGTCCACGGTGATCTTGCGATCGACGACGTCGATGCCCCACCGCTCGAGCGGACCGATGTCGGCGGTGAACCCCAGTGCGGCGATGACGACGTCGGCCCGCAGCTCGGTGACCGTGCCGTCCTTGGCGCGCACGTGCACGGCGCGCAGGACGTCGTCCCCGGTGAGCTCGTGCACCTGGGCGTCGGTGAGGACGACGGTCGACCCGGCGTGCATGTCGGCCACGCTGGCCGCGTGCGCCCGGAAGGCCGCCCGCCGGTGCACGACGGTCACCGAGGCGGCCAGCGGCTGCAGGGCCAGCGCCCAGTCGACGGCGGAGTCCCCGCCGCCGACGATCACCACGTGCTGGCCGGCGTGGGCGGCGAGCTCACGCACCACGTAGTGCAGGCCGCGCCCCTCCCAGACGTCCCCGCCCGGCAACGGGCGGGGGGTGAAGGTGCCGATCCCGCCGGTGACGACGATCGTCCCGGTGTCGATCCGGGTGCCCCGGTCGGTGGTGACCTCCAGCCGCCCGTCGGGACGACGCTGAAGCTCCTCGGCCCGCTCGCCGAGCACGTAGGTCGGGTCGAAGCGCCCGGTCTGGGCGACGAGCCCGGCCACCAGGTCGCGACCGCGGACGGCGGGCATGCCGGCGATGTCGTAGATCTGCTTCTCCGGGTAGAGCGCGGTGACCTGCCCCCCGGGTTCGTCGAGGCTGTCCACGATCGCGGTGCGCAGCCCGCGGAACCCGGCGTAGTAGGCCGCGTAGAGCCCCGCCGGCCCGGCGCCGACGACGAGCAGGTCGACCTCGACCTCCCTCACGCGCCCTCCCCGGTCAGCCGGGCCACGGCCAGCTCGCGGACGCGGAAGCGCTGCAGCTTGCCGGTGGCGGTCATCGGCAGCTCGTCGAAGACCAGCACGTGCCGGGGGCGCTTGAACGCCGCCAGGCCCTCCCGGCAGAAGGCGACCAGGTCGGCACCCGTCGTGGTCGAGGTGGGGGCGAGCACCACGCAGGCGACCGGCTTGTCCAGCCCGTCGGCGTCGGGGATGGACACCACGACCACGGTGGTGACGTCGGCGTGCTCGCGCAGCCGGGTCTCCACCTCGGTGGGCGAGACCCAGATGCCACCGGCCTTGATGATGTCGTCGGTGCGGCCGAGGGAGGAGAAGTACCCGTCGGGTCCGCGGACGTAGGTGTCCCCGGTGCGCACCCACGGGCCCTGGAAGACCCGGCGGGTGACCTCGGTGCGCTGCCAGTAGCCGGTGGCGGCCGAGGACCCGCGCACGTAGAGGTTGCCGGGGGTGCCGTCGGGGACGGGCTGCCCGTCGTCGTCCTCGATCCGCGCCTCGTAGCCGGCCACCAGCTCTCCGGTCGACCCCGCCCGGGAGCGCCCGGGGCGGTTGCTGATGAAGATGTGCAGCATCTCCGTCGACCCGATCCCGTCGAGCATCTCCACGTCGAACCGGCCGGTGAACCGCTCGAACAGCGCCGCCGGGAACGCCTCACCCGCCGAGACGCAGGCCCGGACGGAGGCGAAGGCGTCGGTGGGCAGCTGGGCCGACATCAGCGCGGCGAAGTAGGTGGGCCCCCCGAAGAACAGCGTGGGCCGCTGCTCGGTGAGCACCCGCAGCGTCCCGGCGGGGGAGGGGCGGGAGCGGTCCAGCACCGTGCTGGCCCCGGCGCCGAACGGGAAGGTGAGGGTGTTGCCCAGGCCGTAGGCGAAGAAGAACTTGGCCACCGAGAAGGTGACGTCCTCCGGCTGCATCGCCAGCACGTCGCTGGCGTAGGTCTCGTAGGTGTCGCGCAGCGAGCCGTGCCGGTGCATGGCGCCCTTGGGCGAGCCGGTGGTGCCCGAGGTGTAGAGCCAGAACGCGGGGGAGTCCGCGACGGTCGGGTAGGGCTCGACCTCCCGGCCCCGGCCGGTGGCCACGAAGTCCGCCCAGCGGTGCACCCGGGCGCCCTGGACCGCGGGCAGGTCGCCGTCGGTGAGGACGACGACGTCGGCCAGCCCGGGCAGCCCGCCGACCGCGGGGGCCAGCGCGACGAACTCCGAGCTCGTCGCGAACAGCCGGGCCCGGCTGTCCCGGGCGAGCACGGCGACGTCCTTGGGTGTGAGCATGGTCGACACCGGCACGGGGACCGCACCGATGCGCAGACCGGCCAGGAACGCGGTCAGCAGCTCGGGGGTGTCGCCCATGCACAGCAGCAGGCGTTCCTCCGGCCGGACCCCGGAGGCGAGGAAGGCCGCGGCCAGGGCGGTGACGGCGTCGTCGAGGTCGCCGTAGCTGAGGGTGCGGACACTGCCGTCCAGGTCGATCGCGGTGATGGCGAGGCGGTCCGCGTCGGCCCGGGCGTGCCGGGTCACCAGCCACTCTGCCGCGTTGAACAGGGCCGGGCCCTCCACCGGGCCCGCTCCCGTGGTGGGGGCGGGCCCGGTGACGGCCTCGGCGTCGGCGCCGACGTCGAGAGTGGTCATCGACTCAGAAACGCACGTAGTCGTACTCGACGGGCATGTCGTTGATGCCCACCGACGGGGGCGCGATCCAGGAGGCGAACTCGCCCTCCTCGTAGTGCGGGGTCATCAGCGCCGCGACCTGCTCGCGGTCGTCGCCGGTCGGCAGCCAGCCAGCGACCGAGCGCTCCCACGTGGCGTCGTCGACGATCTCGCCCTGCGGGCTGACGTGGTGGCCGGAGAAGGCCCCCACCCGGCGGTTGAAGCCGTCGTGCGGCAGGTAGAGCCGCTCCTCCAGACCGGCGTCCTCCAGTGCCTGGTTCCAGCGCCGGACGCCGTTGACGCAGTCGGCGGTGTACTCGTTGCGCAGGTCCAGGTTCAGTGCGGTGAGCATCGGGACGTTCCGGGTGACCATCACGCCGTTCTCGATCCCCGGCACGTCCATGGTCAGGTCGTGCAGCAGGTGGTCGTCCTTGCGACGGGTCTCCATCCAGCGGCCCTTGAGCCCGGCGGTGTAGTAGCCGGCCACGTTGGACGACGTCTCGGAGCCGAAGAGGTCCATCGAGACGGAGAACTGGAAGTTCAGGTACTTCTGGATCACCGTCAGCGGGATGGCACCGTGCTGCCAGAGGTCGTCGGTGCCGTGCTCGGCCATCAGCGCCGCGGTGCGCTCCACGGTCCGCTGCACCCCGGTGGTGCCCACGAACATGTGGTGGGCCTCCTCCTTGAGCATGAACTCGCAGGTCCGGGCCAGCGGGTCGAAGCCGGACTCCTTCATCGTGCCGAGCTGGTACTTGCCGTCCCGGTCGGTGAAGTAGGTGAACATGAAGAACTGCAGCCAGTCGGTGGTCTCCTCGTTGAATGCGCCGAGGATGCGGGGGGAGTCGTAGTCCCCGGAGTTGCGCTTGAGCAGCTCCTCGGCCTCCTCGCGGCCGTCCTTCCCGAAGTGGGCGTGCAGCAGGTAGACCATCGCCCAGAGGTGCCGCCCCTCCTCCACGTTGACCTGGAACAGGTTGCGCATGTCGTACAGCGAGGGCGCGGTCATGCCCAGGTGGCGCTGCTGCTCGACCGAGGCGGGCTCGGTGTCGCCCTGCACGACGATCAGCCGGCGCAGGTCCGAGCGGTACTCCCCGGGCACCTCCTGCCAGGCCTTCTCGCCCTTGTGCTGGCCGAAGGAGATGGTCCGCTCGGGGTCCTGCTCGGCCAGGAAGATGCCCCACCGGTACTGCTCCATGGGCACCCGGTCGAAGTGCGCCCAGCCGTCCCGGCCGACCGCGATCGCGGTGCGCAGGTAGACGTCCTGGGTGGGGATCGAGGGCCCGAGGGTGCCCCACCAGTCCAGGAACTTGGGCTGCCAGCCCTCCAGGGCGCGCTGCAGCTTGCGGTCCCCGGCCAGGTTCACGTTGTTGGGGATGCGCTCGGAGTAGTCGATGGTCGACGTGGGTCCGGTGGGGGCCGGGGCGTCGCCGGTCAGCGTGCCGGTGTCGGGGGTCGATTCGGTCGTGGTCATGTCAGACCCGCTTCCTGTCGTAGTCGGCCCGCTGGCCGGAGCCGTAGCGGCGCAGTGCGCCCTCGGGGCCAGCGGCGTTGGGCCGCTGGAAGATCCAGTTCTGCCAGGCGGTGAGCCGGCCGAAGACCTTGGTCTCGGCGGTCTCCTGACCGGCGAAACGGAGGTTGGCCTCCATCCGGTCAGCGCGTCGGGGGAGAAGCTGGCCCGCTCCTCCAGGACCAGGCG
>JAOPVM010000300.1 GCA_025966215.1 Klenkia sp. | reverse complement strand
GCGATCACGAGCAGGACGATCAATGCAGCTGACACGGGCTCGGTGCTCCTGACGTCGAGGGACGATCACCCCCGATCCTGCCCGGTCGCGTTCCGGGAAGCCACCTCTCCCCAGGTCAGGGACCCCTCAGGCGCGGGAGACGTAGGCGATCGGACCCTCGATCTGCACGATCCGCACGACCGCACCGACCTCGTAGCTCTCGCCGTCGAGCTGGGTGCGGGCCGACCACTCGTCGTGGCCCATCCGCACCTGCCCGGACTCGCCGTCCACCCGCTCGCTGACCTCCGCGGTACGGCCCACGTAGACCTCGACGCCGTCGATCTGCTCGGGGGTGCGGGAGGTCAGGTGCCGCTTGGCGACCGGCCGGACGACGACCAGCAGCGCCAGGGACACCACGACGAAGCCGGCGATCTGCAGGGCCACGTCGTCGGTGGCCAGTGCCACGCCCATGCCGCCCAGCGCACCGCCGGCCAACATGATCAGCACGAGGTCGAGGCTGGCCATCTCACCGGCGGTGAGCAGCCCCGCCGCGATCAGCCAGAGCAACCAGGACATGACCCGAGTCTGACACGACCCGGGTGGTGGACGGCGGCGCACAGCAGGTCGTGGCGTCGTAACCTGGCTCCTCGTGCACGACTTCCCCGCCGGCCGACTCGCCGTCTGGTCCACCGCCTGGCTGACCGGACGCACCTCCTACGACGAAGCCCTCGAGGCCGTGACCGGAGAGCAGTCCCATCGCGTCCTCGGGCTGCCCGGCACCACCGGCGCCGTCCCGCTCGGCTGGGCGTTGACCGCACTGCGCGGGCTGGGCGAGACCCGGCTGCGGCTGGTCCTCCCGGTGCCCGGCGACCTGCGGGGCCTGCCCGCGGTGCCCGCGCTGACCGCGGCGGCACTGGAGTCGGGGCAGGCCGCCGTCGGCACCCGGGTGGCGTTCGTGCCCGAGCCGGTGGCCACCGACGTGCTGAGCTGGACGGCGGTCGACCTCTCCGCCGCTCCGCCGCCCGCCCCACCGGTCGAGGGCACCCTGCGCGCGGTCTCCGGGGCGCTGGACCTCGCGGTCGGGGACTCCGCCCGCACGCTGGCCGGGCTGGACCTGGCGCGTTGGAACCCCGAGGTGCCCACCCTGCTGGCCGGGCTGGCCCGCGGCACGCACACCCCCGGGCTGCCCGGGGACCACGACCAGCTGGCCGCCTCGGTGCTCGGCCGGGCGCAGCGGCTGGCCCGGGTGCTCGACCTGGCGATGGCCGACGCCCCGGGGGCTGCGGTCAACCACGCACAGGCCGCCCGCCGCGACGCCGCCCTCCGCCCGCTCGGCCAGGCGGTGCGGGAGGCGACCGCCGCCGCCTACAACTGGGTGCCCCGCTGACGGGTCAGCTGGTGGGGCGTCTCGCGGGCCGGGAGACGTAGCAGCAGGACGCCGGGCAGTCGGTGCCCAGCCGGGGCTGCCCGCCGGCCCGTCGCTCGGTGACCAGCTCGCGCACCATCCCGACGTAGCCGGGGTGGGTACCGGCGGTGCCGGCCCGCGCGAAGCCCAGTCCGAGCCGTTCGGCGGTCTCCTTCGCCTCGTTGTCGAGGTCCCAGATCACCTCGATGTGGTCGGAGACGAAACCGACCGGGAACAGCACGACCGCGGTCGTCCCGTCCGCGGCGAGGGCCTCGAGGTGGTCGTTGACGTCGGGCTCCAGCCAGGGCACCGACGGCGGGCCGCTGCGCGACTGCCAGACCAGGTCGAACTCCCGGCCCGGGTCCACGGCGTCGACCACCAGGCGGGCCGAGGCCAGCAGCTCGCGCTGGTACTGCCCGCCCTCGGGGCCGGCGACGGCGGCCATCACGTCGGGGACGGAGTGCGCGGTGGCCACCAGCCGGGCGGTGTCCCGGACGTCGTCGGGCAGGGACTCGAGAGCTGCCCGCAGCGCGTCGGCGTTGGCCTGCACGAACCCGGGGTGGTCGCCGTAGTGCGGCATCTTCTCCGCGGTGGGGGCGGCGTCGCGGTGCAGCGCGCGGGCCCGGGCGACGTCCTCGTGGTACTGCCGGCAGCCCGAGGCGCTGGCGAACGCCGAGGTCGGGAACACGTAGACGTGCTCGATCCCGTCGGTGGCCATCTGCGCCCAGGCGTCCTCGACGTAGGGGCCCCAGTTGCGGTTGCCCCAGTAGACCGGCAGGTCGAGGCCGTTCGCGGCGAAGTCGGCCTCGATGGCGGCGATGAGCGCCCGGTTCTGCTCGTTGATCGGGCTGACCCCGTCGAAGTGCAGGTAGTGCTCCTGCACGTCGAGCAGGCGCTCGCGCGGGATGCCGCGGCCGCGGGTGACGTTCTCCAGGAACGGCATCACGTCGTCCGGCCCCTCGGGACCACCGAAGGACAGCAGCAGCAGCGCCTCCTTCCGTCCGGCCGGGGCCGGGGCGGACGACGGCTCGACGCCGCCGTTGTTGCGCACGGCGAGCGAGGGGTCCTCGTCCGGGGCCTGCCCGGCCGGGGTGATCGCGACGTCGAGCGCCTGCGGCACGGTCAGACCCCCACCGCGTGGAAGCCGCCGTCGACGTGCACGATCTCGCCGGTGGTGGCCGGGAACCACTCGCTGAGCAGCGCCACGACGGCCTTGCCGGCGGGCTCGGTGTCGGTGACCGACCAGCCCAGCGGGGCGCGGCCCTCCCATGCCTCCTCGAACTGCTTGCTGCCCGGGATGGACTTCATCGCCATCGTGCGCAGCGGGCCGGCCGCGACCAGGTTGACCCGGACGCCCTCGGACCCCAGCTCACGGGCCAGGTAGCGGGAGGTGGACTCCAGCGCGGCCTTGGCCGCACCCATCCAGCCGTAGACCGGCCAGGCGACGGTCGCGTCGAAGGTCAGCCCGACCACCGAGGCGGTGTCGCCGAACAGCGGACGGCAGGCCTGGGTGAGCGAGGCCAGCGACCAGGTGGACACCTGGAAGGCGGTGGCGGCGTGCTCCCACGCGACCTCGGTGAACCCGTCGCCCATGGCCTCCTGCGGCGCGAAGCCGATGGAGTGCACGACGCCGTCGAGCTGGGCGCCCTCGGGCAGCACGGCCTTCAGCCGGTCGGCCAGCGTGGCCAGGTGCTCGGTGTCGGTGACGTCCAGCTCGACCACGGCCGCCTCCTGCGGGAGCCGCTTGGCGATCCGCTGGCAGAGCGACAGCGCCCGGCCGAAGTTCGACAGGACGACGGTGGCGCCCTGCTCCTGGGCGATCCGTGCGACCGAGAAGGCGATCGACGCCTCGGTCAGCACGCCCGCCACGAGGATCGTCTTCCCCTCGAGAATCCCCATCAGTGCCCCATCCCCAGTCCTCCGTCCACCGGGACGACCGCCCCGGTGATGTAACCCGCCTGCTCGCTGGCCAGGAACCGCACGACGTGCGCGATCTCGTCGGCCTCGGCGTAGCGCCCCAGCGGCACCTGTCCCAGGATCTCCTGCTGCCGCTTCTCCGGCAGCTCCGCGGTCATGTCGGTGCGCACGAAGCCCGGCGCGACGACGTTCGCGGTGATGTTGCGCCCGCCCAGCTCACGGCTGATCGACCGGGCCAGCCCGACCAGGCCGGACTTGCTGGCCGCGTAGTTGACCTGCCCGGCCGAGCCGGTGAGCCCGACGACGGAGGACACGAAGACCATCCGGCCGGTGCGGGCCCGGACCATCTTCGCCGCGGCCCGCTTGGCGACCCGGTAGGCCGCGGTCAGGTTCGCGTCGATGACGTCGGTGAAGGCGTCCTCGCCCATCCGCATCAGCAGCCCGTCGCGGGTGATGCCGGCATTGCTGACCAGCACCTCGACCGGGCCCTGGTGCTCCTCGATCGTGGTGAAGGCGGCGTCGACGTCCGCGCTGGACGTGACGTCGCACTGCACCCCGAACAGCCCCTCGGGCGCCCCGCTGCCGCGGTGCGTGACCGCCACGGAGTCGCCCTGTTCGGCGAAGGAACGGGCGATCGCCAACCCGATCCCCCGGTTGCCACCGGTCACCAGCACCGACCTGCCCACGCCACCACTCCCAGCTGATCGCCCGTGTTGCCTCGGGGTGAACCTAGTCGGCGTCCACGATGCGCCCGGGATCGCCCGCCAGCGCCGCCAGGTCACGCAGCACGTACCGCCGGACGGCGGGGACGGCGGGGAGCGGCCGGCGGGCACGGCCACGACGTCCGCCCAGGGCGGGGTGGCCGCAGGGTCCAGGCCCGGGCC
>JAOPVM010000249.1 GCA_025966215.1 Klenkia sp. | reverse complement strand
ACGCTGCCTGAGCCCCGGCGGCACCGGTCGTGCCCACGCACGCCGACCGCCGGCGCCGACGCCGTCCGGGGCTGAACACGCTGCGCCTGGCGCTGGCCGCGGTCGCCGTCACCGCGGGGGTGGTCGCGCTGACCGCCCCCGGCACCGGTCCGGCAGTGGCCGGCTCACCGCCTGCGCCGGACATCCGGCCCTCGGTGCAGACCGGCGGCACGACAGCCACCCCGGTGTCGGTGGCAGTCCCCTCGGTGGGGCTGTCCAGCAGCCTGGTCGACATCGGGGTGGACGACACCGGCGCCCTGGTGCCCCCGGCGGACTACCAGCAGGCCGGGTGGTTCGACGCGGGTCCGGCGCCGGGCGAGGTGGGCCCGGCCGTGCTCGCCGGCCACGTGGACTCCCGCACCGGACCGGCGGTGTTCTACCGGCTGGAGGAGGTCGAGGTCGGGGCCCAGGTGCTGGTCGGGCGCAGCGACGGCAGCACGGTGGTCTTCGAGGTCACCCGGGTCGCTGAGTACCCCAAGACCGAGTTCGGCACCGCCGAGGTCTACGGCCCCACGGTCGACGCCCAGCTGCGGCTGATCACCTGCGGCGGGGAGTTCGACCGCTCCCGCCGCAGCTACACCGACAACGTGGTGGTCTTCGCCCGCGAGGTCTAGAGCCGTCGGCGGCGGTCCCGGGAGCGCCAGCAGACCGTGTGCCAGTGCCGCCGCCAGTCCACCGAGGACTCGGTGTCCCAGGGGTCCAGGTCGGAGTCCCGTGCGTAGACCGGCCAGGTCACCACGTGCGGGGTCCCCGGCCGGATCTCCTGGTCGCACCCGGGGCACCGGTAGGTGCGGGTGCTCGCCGACCCGCTGACCGGGCGCACCACCCAGTCGCCGTCGCCCGCGCTCTCGACGGGTTCGGGTCGGGTGAGCGGAGGCCGCCCGGTCGCGTGCGGCCGCCGCCGTCCCCTGCCCATGTCGGGGACGACGGTACCGGCGCGCCCCTCAGCGGGCCGTGTGGTCGCGGAAGCCCCGCCCGGTCTTGCGGCCCAGGTAGCCGGCGGTGACCAGGTGCTCCAGCAGCGGGGCGGGGGCGAACCCGGGCTCGCGGAACTCGGTGTAGAGCTCCCTCTCGATGGCCAGTGACACGTCCAGGCCCACGACGTCCAGCAGCTCGAAGGGGCCCATCGGGTAGCCGCAGCCGACCTTCATCGCGGCGTCGATGTCGTCGGCGCTGGCGTAGTGCGCCTGCAGCATCTTGACCGCGTCGTTGAGGTAGGGGAACAGCAGCGCGTTGACGATGAACCCGGCTCGGTCGGTGCAGGACACCGCGTGCTTGCCCAGCTGGGCGCAGACGGCGTGCGCGGTGGCCGCGACGTCGGGGGCGGTGGCGATGGTGGAGACCACCTCCACCAGCTTCATCACCGGCGCCGGGTTGAAGAAGTGCAGCCCGACGACGTCGCCGGGCCGCTCGCTGGCCTTGGCGCACTCGATGACCGGCAGGCTCGAGGTGGTGGTGGCGAGCACCGCCTCGGGCTTGCAGATCTCGCCCAGCGCCGCGAAGAGGGTCTGCTTGACCGCCAGCGACTCGACGACGGCCTCGACCACCAGGTCGACGTCGGCCAGGTCGTCCAGCGCGGTGCTGCCGGTGACCCGGCCCAGCACCTCGTCACGGGTGGCCTCGTCGAGCCGGCCCCGGACGACCTGCTTGTCCAGGCTCTTGGCCAGCGCCTTCTGCACCGCCTCGACCTTCTCGGGGGTGCGGGCGACGAACAGGGTCTCGAAGCCCCCCTTGGCGAAGACCTCGATCATCCCGGTGGCCATCGTCCCGGACCCGACGACGCCGACCCGGCGCACCGGACGGGCACCCTCGGCCGCACCGCCCTCGGCCGGGGTGGCCGCGTCGGGCACCACGTCGGCGGAGTCCCGTCCGGCGTAGGTGTAGAAGCCACGGCCGGACTTCCGGCCCAGCAGACCGGCGGTCATCATCTGCTTGATCATCGGCGCCGGGGCGTGCAGCCGGTCCCGGGACTGCCGGTACATCGTGTCCAGGATCTCGTAGGCGGTGTCGATGCCGATCAGGTCCATCAGCGCCAGCGGGCCCATCGGGAGGCCGCAGCCCAGCCGCATGGCCGCGTCGACGTCCTCCCGGCTGGCGTACCGGCTCTCCAGCATCGAGACAGCGTGGTTGAGGTAGCCGAAGAGCAGCGCGTTGGCGATGAAGCCGGCCTTGTCCCCGATGGTCACGTCGGTCTTGCCCAGCCGGGCGGCGAGCGCCTCGACGTCCTCGACGACCGCGGGCTCGGTGACCACCGTGCGGACGATCTCGACGAGCTTCATCACCGGCGCCGGGTTGAAGAAGTGCATCCCGACGACCTTGCTCGGCCGGCCGGTGGCCACCGACAGCTCGGTCACCGACAGGCTCGAGGTGTTCGTGGCCAGGATGGTGTCCGGCGGGCAGATGCCGTCGAGCTCGGCGAACAGCGCGGTCTTGAGCTCCATCCGCTCGGGCACGGCCTCCACCACGAGCTCGGCCTGCGCGAGGTCGGCCAGGGAGGTGGTGAAGCGGACCCGGTCCAGCATCGCGGCCTGGTCGGCGGAGTCGAGCTTGCCGCGTTCGACGGCCTTGTCGGTGGACTGCTGCACGTGGGCCCGGCCACGCTCCAGCGCCACGTCGTCGATCTCCACGGCCGTGACCTGGAGTCCGGCCCGGGCCAGCACCTCGACGATCCCGGCACCCATGGTGCCCAGTCCGACGACGCCGACCTCGCTGAGTTCTCTGGCCACGGTGCCACTCCCTCGTCACGGCGCGACCTCGTCGTCGCAGCCCGTGCCGACGGAGTCTGCCAGATCTTGTTACCCGTCGGTAACGTCTCGCCCGGTGAGGGGGGTCACCAGGGCCGAGGTCGCTGCTGCGGCGGTGCGGCCCAGCGCGCGCACCTCGTCCGTCCAGGCGGCCAGCACCTGCGCGGGGATCGGGTAGCCGGAGGGGACGTGCACGGTCGGTCCCCCGGTCACCCGGTGGTCGGCCCTGCGCAGCGGTCCAGCCGGAGCACCGGCGTGCCGGTGGCGGCCCGCCAGCCCACGACGGGCAGGAAGGACACCCCGAACACCAGGGGGACCGAGCCCAGGCACCCGGTCCCCGGGCCGAGCATCCGCACCGCCGACCGGCGCGGCACCCAGGCCCCGGTCGTCCTCGGCCGTCAGAACAGCCGGGCGGACGGGTCGTCGGTCCCCTTCAGCACGGCGTAGTCGACGGTGAGGCAGTCGATCCCGCGGTCGGCGGCCAGCACCCGGGCCTGCGGCTTGATCTCCTGGGCGGCGAAGACGCCCTTGACCGGGGCCAGCAGCGGGTCGCGGTTGAGCAGCTCGAGGTAGCGGGTCAGCTGCTCCACGCCGTCGATCTCCCCGCGGCGCTTGATCTCCACGGCGACCACGGCGCCCCCGGCGTCCCGGCAGAGCAGGTCGACCGGGCCGATGGCGGTGGGGTACTCCCGGCGCACCAGCGACCAGCCGGCGCCGAAGGTCTCCACGTGCAGGGCGAGCAGGCGCTGCAGCTCGGCCTCCACGCCGTCCTTCTGCAGCCCGGGGTCGGGCCCCAGCTCGTGCTTGACGTCGTGCACCACCGACTCGATGGTGACGATGAGCTGCTCACCGGCCTTGTTGGTGACCGTCCAGGTGCCCGCGCCGTCCACCAGCTCGTCCTTGAGGGAGCACGGCGGACTCATCCAGTTCAGCGGCTTGTAGGCCCGGTCGTCGGCGTGCACCGACACCGACCCGTCGGCCTTCACCAGGAGCAGACGGGTGGCCAGCGGCAGGTGGGCGGTGAGCCGACCGACGTAGTCCACGGAGCACTTCGCGATGACCAGACGCACGGGCGCCGACGCTACCGCGCCCACGACACGTCCGACCGGCTCAGTCGGTCCAGACCGCGTGGCGCTTGCCCAGGAAGGCGGCCATGCCCTCACGAGCACCGTCGAGCTGGGAGGCCGCGGCCATCACCTCGACGGCCTGGGTGTAGGCATCGCGCTCCGGCCGGTCGAGCTGGGCGTACATCGTCTGCTTGCCCCAGGCCTTGGACGCCCGCGAGCCGCGGGTGGCCCGGGCCATCAGGTCGGCCACGGCGTCGTCGAGCTGCTCGTCGGGCACGACGCGGTTCACCAGACCCCAGTCCAGCGCCGTCCGGGCGTCGATCACGTCCCCGGTCAGCGCGAGCTCCATCGCCCGCTTGCGGCCCACGTCCCGGGCGATCGCGACCATCGGGGTGTGGCAGAACCAGCCGCCCTTCCCACCGGGGGCGGCGAAACCGGCGGACTCCGCGGCCACCGCCAGGTCGCAGGAGGCCACCAGCTGGGCACCGGCCGCCGTCGCCAGTGCGTGCACCCGGGCCAGCACCACCTGGGGCACCTCGTGCAGGGTCTGCATCAGCTCGGTGCACAGCACCAGCAGGGAGCGGACGTCGGCCAGCGGCTGCCCGGCGACGTCGGCGAAGTCGTGCCCGGCGCTGAAGACCGGCCCCTCGGCGGCGAGGACGATGCCGGTCGCGTCCGAGGCGCCCACCTCGGTGACCGCGGCCAGCAGCTGGGTCAGGTGCTCCCGGGACAGCGCGTTCCGCTTGGCCGGTCGCGTCATGGTGATGGTGACGACGTCCTCGTGCCGCTCCACCCGCGGCGCACCCTCGGTGGTCATGTGACCGACCACACCACGCCCCGGAGGCCGTGTCGAGTCCGCCGTCGGGGGCATCCTCGACAGGTGCAGTCCGAACCCGTCACCACCACGACCCCCCGCCCGGTCGAGCGCACCCTGTTCACCCAGGGTTGGCGCGACCTGGCGTTCCTGCACTGGGCGGTCGACCCGGCGCTGGTCGCCCCGCACCTGCCGGCCGGCACCGTGCCCGACACCCTGGACGGGGTCACCTACGTCGGGCTGATCCCGTTCCGGATGCGCCGGATCGGCTTCCTCGGCCTGCCCGGGCTGCCCTACCTGGGGTCGTTCGCCGAGACCAACGTGCGGCTGTACTCCGTCGACGAGCGGGGCCGGCGCGGGGTCGTCTTCGCCTCGCTGGAGGCCGACCGGCTGCTCCCGGTGGCCGCCGCCCGCTGGGCCGCGCGGCTGCCCTACGTCTACGCCCGGATGCGGGTGACCCGGGACGGCGACCTCCGCCGGTACACCTCCTTGCGCCGGTGGCCCGGCCCGAGGAGCGCGCACAGCGCCATCACCGTGCGGGTCGGCGAGCCGATCACCGACCCCGGCCCGGTCGAGCAGTTCGTGACCGCCCGCTGGGGGCTGCACGAGCCGTTCTTCGGCCGCACCGCCTACTGGGCCAACGAGCACCCGCGGTGGCCGCTGCACCGCGCCGAGCTGGTCGAGCTCGACGAGTCGCTGACCGCGGCCGCCGGGCTCCCGGTCACCGGGGCCCCGGACAGCGTGCTGTTCTCCCCCGGCGTCGACGTCCGCTTCGGCTGGCTCAGCTCGCGCTGAGCTCGTTGGCCTCGCGGACGACGTCGACGATCTGGCCCATGATGTCGGTCATCCCGAAGTCCTTCGGGGTGAACACCCGGGCCACGCCCTGCTCGCGCAGGGCCCGCGCGTCGGCGTCGGGCACGATCCCGCCCACCACCACGGGGACGTCGTCCAGCCCGGCCTCGCGCAGGCCGGCGAGCACGGCCGGCACCACCTGCAGGTGCGAGCCCGAGAGCACCGACAGCCCGACGACGTGCACGTCCTCCTCGAC
>JAOPVM010000199.1 GCA_025966215.1 Klenkia sp. | reverse complement strand
CCCGTTCGTGCAGGCCTTCAGCAACCTGGCCTCGAACGTCGTCGACGTCCTGGTCAACAACAACCTGCTGCCGCTGACCTCGATCTTCATCGAGCCGGCCAAGATCCTGTTCCTGAACAACGCGATCAACCAGGGCATCCTGACCCCGCTGGGCACCACCGAGGCGCAGTCCTCCGGCCAGTCGATCCTGTTCCTGCTCGAGGCCAACCCCGGCCCCGGCCTGGGCCTGCTGATCGCCTTCGCGCTGTTCGGTCGTGGTGCGGCCAAGGCCTCGGCCCCCGGCGCGATCATCATCCAGTTCATCGGCGGGATCCACGAGATCTACTTCCCGTACGTGCTGATGAAGCCCAAGCTGGTGCTCGCCGTCATCGCCGGTGGCGCCGCGGGTGTGGCCACCAACGTCGCGTTCGGCTCCGGCCTGCGCTCCCCGGCCTCCCCGGGTTCGATCATCGCCGTCTGGGCCTCCTCGCCCCCGAGCAGCCTGCTCGGCGTGACCGCCTCGGTGATCGTCGCCGCCGGCGTCTCGTTCCTGGTCGCTGCGCTGCTGCTCAAGACCGACCGCAGCAGGGACGACGGCGACCTGGCCGCCGCCACCTCGGACATGGAGGCCCGCAAGGGCAAGAAGTCCTCGGTGTCGGGGATGCTCACCGGCTCCGGTGCCGCCGCCTCGGGCCCGATCCGCTCCATCGTGTTCGCCTGCGACGCCGGCATGGGCTCCTCGGCCATGGGCGCCTCGGTGCTGCGCAAGAAGGTGCACGGCGCCGGCTTCACCGACGTCACGGTGGTCAACAAGGCCATCTCCAACCTGACCGACGACGCCGACCTGGTGGTCACCCACCAGGACCTCACCGCCCGTGCCCGGCAGAAGACCCCCTCGGCCACGCACGTCTCGGTCGAGAACTTCATGGCCAGCCCGCGCTACGACGAGATCGTCGAGCTCCTCCAGGAGCGGCAGGCCGGCGGCGGTGGCAGCACGGCCGCGACCTCCGGCGGCGGGGTCGACAGCGGTCTGCTGGCCCGCGAGTCGATCGTGCTGGACGCCTCGGGCGACAAGACCGCCGCGATCGGCCGGGCCGGCGAGCTGCTGGTCGCCGCGGGTGCCGTCGACGCCTCCTACGTGCAGGCCATGCACGAGCGGGAGACCTCGGTGTCGACCTACATGGGCAACCTGCTGGCCATCCCGCACGGGACGAACGAGGCCAAGCCCGCGATCAGGCGGACGGCGATCTCCTTCGTGCGCTTCCCCCAGGGCGTCGACTGGAACGGCAAGGAGGTCAAGTTCGTCATCGGCATCGCCGGCGCGGGCGAGGACCACCTGAAGCTGCTCGGCCGCATCGCCGAGGTGTTCGTCGACGACGCGCAGGTCGCCCGTCTCGAGGCCGCCCGCACCCCCGACGACGTCCTCGCCGTCCTGGGCGCCATGCAGCCGGCATAACGACACCCGCACCACCGACGGCCCCGGTCCCCTGCGGACCGGGGCCGTCGCGCGTCCACGCCCCCTCGGCAGGGGAGGGGCGGGCAGCATGACGGCGTGGAGACCGCCCAGCGCCCCGTCACCATCGTCACCGGGGGGAGCCGCGGCATCGGAGCGGCCACCGTCGCCGCGCTGGCCCGCTCCGGGCACGACGTCGTCGTGGGGTACCTCGCCGACGCCGACGCCGCAGCGCGGGTGGTCGCCGACGCCACGTCCGTCGGCGTCCGGGCGGTGGCCGTGCAGGCCGACGTCACCGTGCCCGCGGAGGTCGACCGGCTCTTCGCGACCGACCTGGGCCCGGCCACCGGGCTGGTGGCCAACGCCGGCCTGACCGCCCACCTCGGCGACCTCGCCGACACCCCCGTCGACGTCGTGCGCACCGTGCTGGAGGTGAACCTGCTCGGGGTGGTGCTCTGCTGCCGGCGGGCCGCCCAGTTGATGAGCACCGACCGGGGTGGCACCGGCGGCGCGATCGTGGCGGTGTCCTCGTCGGCGGCGACGCTGGGCGCGGCGCACGAGTACGTGCACTACGCGGCCGCCAAGGCCGGGGTGGACGCGCTGGTGGTCGGGTTGGCGAAGGAGCTGGCCCCGGTGGGCGTGCGGGTCAACGGCGTCGCGCCCGGGCTGGTGCGCACCGACATCCACGCCGCCGCCGGCGACCCCGGCCGCCTGGACCGGGTTGTCGATCGGGTGCCGATGGGCCGCGCCGGGGAGCCCGAGGAGATCGCCCCGGCGATCGTGTGGCTGCTCGGCCCGCAGGCCCGCTACGTCACCGGGACGGTGGTCCGGGTGGCCGGCGGACTGTAGGGAACGATCCCACCGAGACGACGGGGATCGCCTGGACCCTGCAGTTCTGGCACCGCGTGCTGGACACCGTCGTGGACGCACGGCAGATTCCCAGTGACCGCGATCACCCCGACGTCAACGCATGCGTTTATGGTCACCCCAGCACCTGACACCGGGTGCCAGTGCCGCCGATCCACAGGAGAGCTGAGCAACGATGCCCACCACCACCCGCGCCTCGATCATCCGCGAGTCCCCCGGCCACTACGAGACCGTCACCGTCGAGCTCGACGACCCGCGCCGGGGCGAGGTCCAGGTCAAGCTGGCCGCCTCCGGCCTGTGTCACTCCGACGACCACCTGCAGACCGGTGACCTCGTCGTCGCCACCTACCCCTTCTGCGGTGGCCACGAGGGCTCCGGCGTCATCACCAAGGTCGGCCCGGACACCCCCGGCTTCGAGGAGGGCGACCACGTCGTCTTCTCCTTCGTCCCCTCGTGCGGCAAGTGCCAGGCCTGTACCCGTGGCGACTTCAACCTCTGCGACACCGGCGCCAACCTGCTCGTCGGCTCGCGGGCCGACGACCCGACCGACTTCCGCATGAAGCTCGACGGCGAGAACGTCGGCCAGATGTGCGGCATCTCGACCTTCTCCGAGTACACCACCGCCGACGTCGCCTCGGTCATCAAGATCGACAAGGACATCCCGCTCAAGTCCGCCGCGCTGGTGGGCTGCGGCGTCCCGACCGGCTGGGGCACCGCGGTCGAGGCCGGCCAGGTCAAGCCCGGTGACGTCGTCGTCGTCATGGGCATCGGCGGCATCGGCATCAACGCCGTCCAGGGCGCCAAGCACGCCGGCGCGACCAGCATCATCGCCGTCGACCCGACCCCCTTCAAGCGCGAGATGGCGCAGGAGTTCGGCGCCACCGACGTGTTCGAGGACATGGAGCAGGCCACCGCCTACGCCCAGTCGATCACCCAGGGCCAGGGCGCCGACGTCTGCCTGATCACCGTGGGCGTGCTCAAGCCCGAGCACCCCGCCCAGGGTCTGGCCTCCATCCGCAAGGGCGGCACCGTCGTGGCCACCGGCCTGGGCGCGATGACCGACATGGCCCCGATCTCGATGTTCGACCTGACCCTCATGCAGAAGCGGCTGCAGGGCGCGATCATCGGCGCCCAGTCGCCGCACTCGGACATCCCCAAGCTGCTGCGCATGTACCAGGCCGGTCAGCTCAAGCTCGAC
>JAOPVM010000187.1 GCA_025966215.1 Klenkia sp. | reverse complement strand
GGGTGAACGACGCCCCGGCGCTGCGCGCCGCTGACATCGGCGTGGCCATGGGACAACGGGGAACCGACGTGGCCAAGGAGGCCGCGGACCTGGTGCTGGTCGACGACAGCCTGGCCACGGTGACCGCGGCGGTGGCCGAGGGCCGGCGGGTCTTCGACAACGTCCGCCGCTTCGTCGGCTACGGCCTGGCCGGCGGTCTGGCCGAGGTGCTCGTCATGCTCGCCGGCCCGGCGATCGGCCTGACCCTGCCGCTGCTGCCGGCCCAGGTGCTGTGGGTCAACCTGCTCACCCACGGCCCCGTCGGGGTCGCGATGGGCGGAGAGCCCGCCGCCCCCGACGTCCTGGAACGGCGCCCGCGGGACCCCGCGGCCGGGGTGCTGGACCGGTCGCTGGTCACCCAGCTGGTGGCCAACGGCCTGGTCGTGACCGCGGTGTGCCTGGCCGTGGCCGGGTTCTCCCGGGCCGCGGACGGCCCGTGGCAGACCCAGCTGTTCGTCACCCTCGCCGTCGCGCAGCTGGCCCTGGCCCTCGCTCTGCGCCCGGCCGGTGCCTGGTCCCGGCCGGACCGCGGTGTCCCGTGGCTGCCGGTCGCGGTGGGGGTCAACCTGCTGTTGCTCGTGGCCGCGGTGCTGCTCCCGGGGCTGTCGGACCTGCTGGGCACGGAGCCGCTCGCACCGCTGGAGACCCTGGCCGCGGTCGGCCCGGCGCTGCTCCCCGCGGCACTGGTGGTGCTGGTCCGCCGATTCCGGTGACCGGGGCGCGACCGCGCAGCCGGCACCTGCTGCAGCGCGATCACCGCGGCGGTGCCGCCGGTGGACCCCTCGTCCAGCGACACCGGCACGCACCGGTGGTGCCCGCAGGTGGTGCCCGCAGGGGTCAGGCCTGCACCGGCTCCGGGACGCCCGCAGCGTGCGCGTCGGTCCCGGTCGACAGCGGCACCACCAGCACCGGGCACCCGGCCCGGTGCGCCACCTGCCGGGTGGTCGCCCGCACCTCCTGGCCCGCGGGCACCTCCGGCCGACCGACGACGAGCAGCTGCGCCGCGTGGGAGGCGTGCACCAGCGCGGGGCCGGCCCGGCCCACGACGACGGTCGCCTCGACCTCCAGACCCGGGGTGTCCAGCCGGAGCGCGTCCACGAGCCCGAGCACCACGGCCTGCTCGGTCGTGGTGGTCGCGCCGGCGTCGAGGAGCCACTGGACGGGGGTGCCGGCGTCCTCGGTGAGCTGCGGCCAGGTGTGCAGGACGTGCAGCGAGGTCCGACGGAGGGCGGCCTCGCGGGCGGCGACGGCCAGCACCTGGGCGCTGCCGGCGCCGCCGTCGACCCCGGCGAGGACCCCGGTGGGCATCCCGCTGAGGGTCTCCCGGCTGCGGTGGACCAACACGGGGCCCGGGGAGTGCCGGACCAGGGCCGCGGTCACCGATCCCAGCGTGGCGCCGCTGTGCCAGGCCTGACCGTGAGCGCCCACGACCAGCAGCGCCGCGTCGACTGCCGCCGCACGCAGCGAGGCCACCGGCTCGCCGTCGACCAGCCGGGCCTCGATCCGCTCGGCGGGCAGCCACCGGGCCAGCTGGGCGACGAGCCACGTGAGCCGCACGTGCGACGAGTCGTGGGCAGCCGCACGGCCGTCCACGTCGTCGGGCAGCCCCGCGATCCCGGCGACCGGCCAGTCGAAGGCCCGCAGCACGACCAGCCGGGCTCCCGCGGCGTCCGCGGCGACGGCGGCGGCGTGCGCGGCCTCGTCGGAGCCCGTCGACCCGTCGACGCCGACGACGATGGTGCGGGGAGTGGCGCTGGGGTTCATCGGTGGTCCTCCAGGACGCGGGGCTGCGGGTGGGATCGGGCCGGGGCCGGCCGGGGCCGGCCGAGGCCCCACCGGGACCAGCTCGACGGGACGGGGCGGGCGGTGCTCGTCGGGGGACCAGGAGCCCCCGTCGATCACGCCGGTGGGTCCTCGGCCACGACCTCGGGCCGTGGCCGGCGGGGGGTGCCGGGGGTGAGCGGGGCCCGGCCGATCCGCAGGACGCTCTGCGGCCAGCGGTCCCAGGTCAGGGCGCTGCGCAGCTCCTGACGGGTCTGCGCGTCCTCGAGCGCCTGGGTGAGCGGGCTGGCCACCCACCCGGCGCGGGTGACCTCCAGCAGCACCCGCTGCAGCGCCTCCCCGCTCCGCAGCCAGGCCTCCTCGTCGTCCCGGACGGTGGTCAGCAGCACCAGGGTGCCCTCGGCGCCGTCGCCGGTGGAGGGGGGCAGCGCACCGTCGCCCCGGGTGTCGAAGTCGCGCACCGGCAGGTCCTCGCGCGCCGTGCCGTCCACGTGCGGGACGGCGGCGGGGACGATGCCGTCCCCGGCGGCCGCGGGCCGGTTGGTCCACCTGCGCAGCTCCGCGCGGTAGGCCGGGTCCTGGTGCTGCCGGCCGTCGGCGACCTGGGTCAGTCGGGCGAGCAGGCGGTGCTGCTCGTCTCCCAGGACGGGAACCAGCTGGGCGTCCTCGGCCCGGGCGGCCGCCAGGAGGCCGGCGACCTCCCCGACCCCGGGGGCTCCGGGGGCGAAGCTGCGCCGGTTGGTGTGCCGCAGGCCCACCACCTCGTTCAGGGCCGCGAGGTCGCTGTCGGGCGGCCCGTCCTCGAGCTGCACGACCGCCATCAGGTCGGGATCGCCGGCGTCGGGCAGCCGGCACGTGCTGGTGGCCCAGCCGGCCGCGGCCAGCGAGACCCGGGCGTTGAACAGCGCGGCGCCCACGCTCTGCACCAGGGCGCGACCGGTGGGGTCGATGGCCCTGAGGTGCCGACTGCGGTCGACCAGCACGTCGAGCCGGCGCGGTCGGACCGCCGGGTGCAGCCGGAAGGACCACGGCTGGCTGTTGTGCAGCGACGGGGCGAGGACGGCGCTGTCCACGGCGTCACCGAGGGCCCCCTCGGCGATCAGGTCGAACGACGGGGACGACGTGCTGGCGAGCTCGGCCATGGTGGCTCCTGCCGTCGGGAGGCCCCAGCGTCTACCGGGCACCGGCGGCGCGACCCGGGTCGGCGGACCCGATCGGGCTGCCGAAGGTCCCGACTCGCGGGACGTTGGACGGTGGGTCCCGGGCTGGGGCTCGGATGACGCTGGGGCGAGCTGCCCGGCCCGACCGGTCGGCCCGACCGAGGAGCACCCGTGAGCAGCACACCCCGGACCCACCGCCCCGATCCCGTCTCCGGCATCGTCACGGGCATCCCGCCGCAGGTGCTGGTGGGCGTCGACGGGTCCTCGGGCTCCCGTGCCGCGGTCCGCTGGGCCCTGCACTGGGCGGCCAGGCACGGGGCCGAGGTCCAGGCGGTGGCCGGCTACCCGACCGTGGCGTCGATGGGCTGGCTCACCGTCGGTGAGGTGATCGACCTCGGCACCCTGGACGCGGTCCACGACGACACGTGGTCCAAGGCACGCGCGGTGATCGACCAGGTGCGCGAGGAGGACGCCACCGTGCTCGGGGTCCCGGTGGTGGTGCACGTCGAACCCGGGAACCCCGTGGAACTGCTGGTCCGGCGTTCGGCCCGGGCCGACCTGCTGGTCGTGGGCACACGCGGCCGCGGCGCCGTGGCCAGCGCGGTGATGGGTTCGGTCGCCCTGCACTGCGTGAGCTCGGCAGGCTGCCCGGTGGTCGTCGTCCCCGAGCCCGGCGGGTGGGTCGATCCCAGCGTGGGTGCCTCCGTCGTCGCCGGGGTGGACGGCTCCTCGCGCTCGGCCGCAGCGGTGGCCTGGGCGGTCGAGGAGGCCGGGCCGCGCGGGCGGGTGACCGCGGTCCGCGCCTACGGGGTGACCGACCTCTGGTACGACCAGTACCGCGCCGTCACCCCCACGACGGCGGAGCGGGACGCCGCCGAGCTCGCCGCGCTCGAGGAGGGGCTGGCGGGCCTGCTGGAGGCCACCGGCGGCGAGCACCCCGAGGTCCACCGGTTCTCCGTGGGTGGCGAGGCGGGCCCGGCCCTGGTCCAGCAGGCCGCCGGCGCCGACCTGCTGGTGGTGGCGAGCCGGGGCCGCGGTGAGTTCCCCGGCCTGGTGCTGGGTTCGGTGGCGCTGTACTGCGTGCTGCACGCGCCCTGCCCGGTGCTGGTGGTCCGGCCCACCGACCGCCCCTGGGCGCCCGGCCGGCGGCGGGCCGGGGACGTCGCGGCGGCCACGCGGGTCCCGGGACCTCCGACCCTGGCCCGGCAGCCCGCCGCCGGGCAGCGTGCTGAGCACGCTCTGCTGATGGGGCGGACGACGTGAGGAGAACCATGAGCGATGTCCGCGAACACGCCGACGTGCCCGGTGGGATGGTGGTCGGCCACGACGGCTCCCGCTGCGCGCAGGAGGCGCTGGCCTGGGCGCTCACCGTGGCCGCCCGTGGGCACTGGCCGGTGCACGTGGTGCGCGCCTGGTCGATGACCAGCTGCCCCCGCCCGGCGTCGGCCACCCCGGGGTTCGTCCCCCCGCTCGCCGACTGGGAGGCCGCGGTGCACGCCGAGCTGCAGGAGCACGTGGCCGAGGTGGCGTCCGACCGGGACGTGACGGTGACCTGCCAGGTGGTGCACGCCGCACCGGCCCGGGCCATGGTCGAGGCCTCGGCCGCAGCCGACCTCGTGGTGGTGGGGGCCCGCGGTCGGGGTGGGTTCCGGGGGCTCCTCCTGGGCTCGGTGAGCAACCAGGTCGTCGAGCACGCGCACTGCCCGGTCACCGTCGTCCGCTCGGGCACGGCCCATCCGTCGGGATGACCGGTGCCTCCGGCACGGCTGCACCTGGCAGGCTCGACCGGGTCGACCGGCCCGGTCGCGAGGAGGTGTCCGGTGGTGGATCTGCCCGTCCGGCACGCTGACCGACCGGGCGCCCTCGAGGACGCCGGCGACCGGATCGACGAGCTGGCCCGCGCCCAGCACCGCCTCCGCGGCCTGCTCTCGGCGTTCCTGCAGGTGCAGACCGGGGTGGACCTCGACGACACCCTGCGCCGGATCGTCGAGGTCGCCGTCGAGCTGGTCCACGCCCGGTACGGGGCGCTGGGGGTCGTCGGCGCCGACGGGGGGCTGTCCCGGTTCATCCACCAGGGCCTCGACGACGCGACGGTGGCCAGGATCGGCAGCCTGCCCCAGGGGCTGGGCGTCCTCGGTCAGCTGGTCACCCGGCCCGAACCGCTGCGGGCCGACGACCTGAGCGCCCACCCGTCCTCGGTGGGCGTGCCACCGGGTCACCCGCCGATGCGGTCCTTCCTCGGGGTGCCCGTGCAGGTGCGCGGCGAGGTCTACGGCAACCTCTACCTGACCGACAAGCACACCGGCCCCTTCACCGCCGAGGACGAGGAGCTGGTCCTCGCCCTCGCCGGTGCCGCCGGGATCGCGGTGGACAACGCCCGCCGGCTGGGCGACGAGCAGGAGCGACGCCGATGGGCCGACGCCGTCGCCGCCGTCCGCGAGCAGCTGCTGGGCGGCACCGCACCCGATGAGGTGCTGAACCAGATCACCGACGCCGTCCGGCGGCTGACCGGCAGCGACGCCGCCCGCCTGATGGCCCCGGTGGGACAGCCCGGGACCTGGACCTCCCGGGCGCAGAGCGGGCCCGGGCTGACGGACTCCACCGGGGTGCCGGTGACGGCGGCGACCTCGGCGCTGGTCGACGCGCTCGTCCGGGCCGACGGCGGGACCGTGCTGGACCTCGACTTCTCCGAGCTGCCGGCCGACCGGATGGCCGACCACGAACGGTGGGGCCCGGTGCTCGGTGCCACCCTGCGCACCGCGGACGGCAGCGAGGCGGTCCTCGTCGTCGGACGGCGGCTCGGCGCGGCGCCCTACGACCCGAAGGTGGCGCCGCTGCTGCAGACCTTCACCGACCAGACCGCGCTGGCCCTGGACATGGCCGCCCGCCAGCGCGTGGCCCGCAGCCTGGACGTCTACGCCGACCGGGACCGGATCGCCCGGGACCTGCACGACCACGTCATCCAGCGGTTGTTCGCCGCCGGGCTCAGCCTGCAGGCGCTGCTGCCCCAGCTGGCCGTCGACGGGGCGCCCCGCGACCGGGTGCTCGACGTCGTCGGCCAGCTCGACACCGTCATCCGGGACATCCGCTCCACCGTGTTCGACCTGCACAGCACCGCCGACGACGCCCGCGACCCCAGCCTGCGCCGGCGGGTGCTGGACGCCCTCACCGGGTCCGCGGGCACCCTGGCCACCAGCCTGCGCACGCAGGGTCCGGTCGACACGCTGGTCACCGGGGCGCTGGCAGCCGACGTGGAGGCCGTCGTCCGGGAGGCGGTGAGCAACGTGACCCGGCACGCCGGCGCCCGGACGGTCACCGTCACCGTCGAGGTGGCCGACCACGTGGTCGTCACCGTCACCGACGACGGCGGGGGGATCGCGCCCTCGGTCCACCGCAGCGGCCTGGACAACCTCGCCACCCGGGCCCGTGCCCGCGGCGGGAGCTTCGACGTCGCCGCCCTGGCGGGGGGCGGGACGTGCCTGCGGTGGAGCTCACCGCTGCGGTGAGTCCGCCCGCAGCTCGGTGGCCAGGATGGCCACCTGGGTGCGGCGCTCCATCCCGAGCTTGGCCAGCAGGTGCGAGACGTAGTTCTTGACCGTCTTCTCGGCCAGGAACATCCGGGCGCCGATCTGCCGGTTGGTCAGGCCCTCACCGATCAGCTCCAGCACGGTGCGTTCCTGCTCGGACAACCGGCTCACCGGACCCACCGGCAGCTCACTGCGGCGCATCCGCTCCAGCACCGCCGCCGTCGCCGCGGGGTCCAGCAGGGAGCCCCCGGCGGCCACGGTGCGCACCGCGGCCACCAGGTCCTGGCCGAGGATCTGCTTGAGCAGGTAGCCCGAGGCCCCGGCCAGGATCGCGCTGAACAGCGCCTCGTCGTCGCTGAAGCTGGTCAGCACCAACACCCTCAGGTCGGGCATCCTGGACATGAGGTCGCGGCAGACGGTGACGCCGTTCCCGTCGGGCAGCCGGACGTCGAGGACCGCCACGTCCGGGCGCAGCGCCGGGATGCGGACCATCGCCTCGTGCGCGGTGCTGCCCTCGCCGACCACCTCGATGGCCGGATCGGTGCCCAGCACGGCGGCGATCCCGCGGCGCACCACCTCGTGGTCGTCGAGCAGGAAGACCCGGACGGCGGCCGGCGGTCCGCCAGCGGCACCGGTCACCGGTGGTCGGGCGCGACGGCGCAGGAGTCCATCCCGCGACCGTAGGGCGGTAGCGGGCCGGGCGGCAGGGCCCTACGTCCCGGACGTGGTGCGGGGGGACCTGCGACCTCGGTGGAGGGGACCGGCGACCCCCCGGTGACGGGGGGCACCGGGAGCATGGTCGGGGGGTGATGCCGTCCCGAGGTCAGCCGCCGTCGGCCCACCCCGGGCCCGTCGTCTGCGGGGTGGACGGGTCGCCGTCGGCCTCCGACGCGGCCTGGGCGGCTGCCCGGGCGGCGGAGTGGCTCGGGGTGGGCCTGCACCTGGTCCGGGCGTTGGAGTGGCCGGCCGCCGGGGTCCCCGGGCTGCCGGCCGGTGACCCGGGGCGGACGGCGGCCCGTCGTTCGGCCCTGACCGAGGTGTCCCGGTTGGCCGACGCCGTGCAGGTCTTCCACCCCGGGGTCCCGGTCACCGGGGACCTGACCGACGGGGCCGCACCCGACGTGCTCACCCGGGCCGCCGCCGGAGCCTCGCTCCTGGTGGTGGGGGGCCGGGGGCACAGCGCCCGGGAGGGCCC
>JAOPVM010000156.1 GCA_025966215.1 Klenkia sp. | reverse complement strand
CCGGCCGAGGCCCAGCTGATGACGTTCCCCGTGGGGTCGGTGATCGACACGATCGTGTTGTTGAAGGTGCTCTTGATGTGCGCCGCGCCGTGAGCGACGTTCTTCTTCTCCTTGCGGCGCACCTTCTTGGCGCCTGCCGCGCGTGCCCTGGGAGGCATGACTCTCTTCTCTGTTCGTGGCCTGGGTGGTGCGGAGGTGGTGCACCCGGCCGCCCCCTCTGCGGGGGCGCAACGGCCGGGCTGGTGAGCCGGTGAGGGCTACCGCTGGGTCAGCGGGCCTTCTTCTTGCCGGCGATCGTCTTGCGCGGGCCCTTGCTCGAGCGCGCGTTCGTCTTGGTGCGCTGTCCGCGGACGGGCAGGCCACGACGGTGACGCAGGCCCTGGTAGCAACCGATCTCCACCTTGCGGCGGATGTCGGCGGCCACCTCACGACGCAGGTCGCCCTCGACGCGGAAGTGCTCGTCGATGTAGTCGCGGAGCTTCAGCAGGTCCTCGTCGGAGAGGTCCTTGGCACGCAGGTCGGGGCTCACGCCCGTCGCGTCCAAGGTGGCCTTCGCCGAGGTCCGGCCGATGCCGTAGATGTAGGTGAGTGCGATCTCCATCCGCTTCTCGCGGGGCAGATCGACACCAGCCAGTCGTGCCATGTCGTGTACTCCCTCAGCCCTGGCGCTGCTTGTGCCGGGCGTTGTCGCAGATGACCATGACCCGGCCGTGCCGGCGGATCACCTTGCACTTGTCGCAGATCTTCTTGACCGACGGCTGGACCTTCACCGGGCCGCCCTCATTTCCTGGTAGTTCGTGGGTCGCGGGACCACCCGAGAGGGCGGACCGCGGAGGTCACTTGTAGCGGTAGACGATCCGACCGCGCGTGAGGTCGTAGGGCGAGAGCTCCACGACGACGCGGTCCTCGGGCAGGATGCGGATGTAGTGCTGGCGCATCTTGCCGCTGATGTGCGCGAGCACCCGGTGCCCGTTCTGGAGTTCCACCCGGAACATCGCGTTGGGGAGCGGCTCGACGACTCGACCCTCGACCTCGATGGCCCCGTCCTTCTTCGCCATTCCCTACAGCGCCTCCCGATCTGGTGTGCTCCAGTGACCGTGCACTGGCTCGCGGCACCCACGCCGGAGACGGCGCGGGTGGTGGTGCGGGTGTCTGGTGCGGACGTACTCGCAGAGGGCGCCCACCGGCGTGCGGCCACAGCACGACGACAGACGACGCGAACGCCAGCGGTCACTGTACCCCGGAAGCCCCGGGGGCTCCAACTGCGTCCGGGGTGATCCTCGACCACCCCCGGTCACGTGCGGGGGGTGATCCCGAAGGGAGCCAGGCCGGCGACGCCGCCGTCCTCGGCGGTGAGCACCCAGGGGCCCTCGGGGGTGATCGCCACGGTGTGCTCGAAGTGGGCCGCCCGGGAGCCGTCCTCGGTGACGACGGTCCACCCGTCCTCGAGCTCGACGGTGGCCGGGTCCCCCACGGTCACCATGGGCTCGATCGCCAGGGCCAGACCTGGCACGAGCTTGGGCCCACGACCGGACCGGCCGTAGTTCAGCACGTGCGGGTCCTGGTGCATCTCGGTGCCGATGCCGTGCCCGCCGTAGTGGTCCACGATCCCGTAGGCGTGCTCGTGCGCGGTGATCGACTCCTCCACCGCGTGACTGATGTCGGTCAGCCGACCCCCGACCAGCGCCTTGGCCAGACCGGCCCACATGGACGCCTCGGTCACCGCCATCAGGGCAGCGTCCTCGGCGGAGGGCTCCCCCACCGTGACGGTGATGGCCGAGTCACCGTGCCAGCCCTGCAGGATCGCTCCGCAGTCGATGGAGACGTTGTCCCCGGCAGCCAACGTACGACCCGACACCGGGATGCCGTGCACGATCTCCTCGTTGATCGAGGCGCAGATGCTGCCGGTGAAGCCGTGGTACCCCAGGAACGACGGGATGGCCCCCGCGGTCCGGATGTGGTCCTCGGCGATGGCGTCGAGCTCACCGGTGCTCACCCCGGGGCGGACCTCGGCACGCACCGCGGCCAGTGCCCCGGCCACGACGAGCCCCGCGGCCCGCATCAGCTCGATCTCGTGCGCGGTCTTGATCTGGATCATGCGTCCCCTCCACGCGGCCAGCAGGGGCCACCGGGAGAGCAGGTCGGCGCTCATCGCGCGACGTCGCTCATCGGTCGGTGGGCTGCTCGGCCGTCTCGTCGTCGGTGCGCGGGCGGCCCAGGGCCACGAGCGCACGGGTGGTGACCTGGTCGACCTCGCCGATCGCGTCGATCGTCGCCAGCAGGCCCGCGGCCGAGTACCAGCCCGACAACGGCGCGGTCTGCTGCCGGTAGACCTCCAGTCGGTGCCGGACGGTCTCGGGCTTGTCGTCCTCCCGCTGCACGGACTTGCCGTCGACCACCACGACCCGACCGGAGAGCCGGCGGACCAGTTCGTCCTCGTCCACGACCAGTTCCAGCACGCAGTCCAGGTGCTGGTCGAGCTCGGTCAGCGAGTCCCGCAACTGTTCGGCCTGGGCGATCGTGCGTGGGAACCCGTCGAGCAGGAAGCCGGCCTCGGCGTCGGGCTCGGCCAGCCGGTCGCTGACCATGGCCACGGTGATCTCGTCGGGGACGAGGTCCCCGGCGTCCATGTAGACCTTGGCCTGGGTCCCCAGATCGGTCTTCCCACTGACGTTCGCCCGGAAGATGTCACCGGTCGAGATCGCCGGGACGCCGAGTTCGCCGGCGATGATCTGCGCCTGGGTTCCCTTGCCCGCTCCGGGGGGGCCCAGCAGGACGACGCGCACTACTTCAGGAACCCTTCGTAGTTGCGCTGGTTCAGCTGCGTCTCGATCTGCTTCACCGTCTCCAAGCCCACTCCCACCATGATCAGCACTGCGGTCCCGCCGAACGGGAAGTTCTGGTTCTGCCCCTCCTGGGTGACGGAGAGGAACAGGTTGGGCAGCACTGCCACCAGTCCCAGGTAGATCGACCCCGGAAGGGTGATCCGGGAGAGCACGTACTGCAGGTACTCGGCCGTGGGCCGACCCGGACGGATGCCGGGGATGAAGCCGCCGTAGCGCTTCATGTCCTCGGCCCGTTCCTCGGGGTTGAACGTGATCGACACGTAGAAGTACGTGAAGAAGATGATCAACGCGAAGTAGATGGCGATGTGGATCGGGCTGGACTGGTTGATCACGTAGTTCTCGAAGAACTGACGGACACCACCGGTCGCATCACCCTGCAGCTGGGTGATCAGCTGGGGCAGGTACAGCAGCGACGACGCGAAGATGACCGGGATGACGCCGGCCTGGTTCACCTTCAACGGCAGGTAGGTCGACGTCCCGCCGTACATCCGCCTGCCGACCATGCGCTTGGCGTACTGCACCGGGATGCGGCGCTGGGCCTGCTCGACGTAGACGACCGAGGCGATCACCACGAGGGCCAGCACGCAGACCAGGGCGAAGACCAGACCGCCACGGGTCTGCAGGATCGATCCGCCCTCGGCGGGGATGCGGGCGGCGATCGAGGTGAAGATCAGCACGGACATGCCGTTGCCGATCCCCTTCTCGGTCAGCAGCTCGCCCAGCCACATGATCACGGCCGTGCCGGCGGTGAGTGCTATGACCAGGACAATCGTCGTCCAGATCGAGTCCGAGGGGATCAGTTCCTGCTGGCAGTTCGGGAAGAGCTGGCCACTGCGGGCCAGGGCGATGATGCCGGTGCTCTGCAGGACGGCCAGGGCGATCGTGAGGTAGCGGGTGTACTGGGTCAGCTTGGCCTGACCGGACTGCCCTTCCTTCTTCAGCTGCTCGAACCGCGGGATGACCACGACCAGCAGCTGCACGATGATGCTGGCCGTGATGTACGGCATGATCCCGAGCGCGAAGATCGACAGCCGCAGGAGCGCGCCGCCGGAGAACAGGTTGACCAGGGAGTAGACGTCCCGCTGGTCGGAGGCGTTGGCCTGGTCGAGACAGCTGTTGATGGCCTCGATGGAGACACCGGGCCCGGGGACGCTGGCGCCCAGCCGGTACACGGCGATGATCGCCAGGGAGAACAGAAGCTTGCGCCGGAGATCTGGCGTCCGGAACGCCGCGGCGAACGCCTGCAGCACGTGCCCTCCCCGAGTCGGTCGTGTGAGGTTAGCAACGAGGGTGCCCGATCGGTCGCCGGGTCGTCCTCGGGGGCCTGCGACGCCCAGCGCCGCCGACCCCGGGTGCGCCACCGGCGCCCGTCGGGGGACGGGCGCCGGACAGCACGGACCCCCGGGGTGCAGGTGCACCCCGGGGGTCGGTGGGTCAGATCTGGGTGGTGCTGCCCCCGGCTGCGGAGATCTTCTCGATCGCCGAGGCGGAGAACGCGTGGGCGTGCACGGTGACGGTCACGCCGCCGAGCTCGCCGGTGCCCAGGATCTTGACGGGCTGGCCCCGCCGGACGGCACCGGCATCGGCCAGCGTGTCCGGGGTGAGGGCGCCGCCGTCGGGGAACAGGGAGGCGATCCGGTCCAGGTTCACGACCTGGAAGACGACCTTGTTCCGCGGGGTGAAGCCCGAGAGCTTGGGCAGACGCTGGAACAGCGGCGTCTGACCGCCCTCGAAGCGGGCCGAGACCTGGACGCGCGAGCCGGAGCCCTTGGTGCCGCGACCGGCGGTCTTGCCGCGCTTGCCGCCCTCACCGCGACCCACACGGGTCTTCTTGGCGTGGGCGCCGGGTGCCGGGCGCAGATGGTGGACCTTGAGAGTCATGTCAGTGTTCCTTCTCGTCCGCAGCTCAGACGATCTCTTCGACGGTGACCAGGTGCGGCACCGTCGCGACCATCCCGCGGATCTCGGGACGGTCCTCCTGCACGACCGAGTCGTTGATCCGCTTGAGACCCAGCGAACGCAGCGTCTGACGCTGGTTGGGCTTGGTCCCGATCTTCGACTTGATCTGGGTGACCTTGATCTGGCTCATGCTCAGGCCCCCTGACCGGCACGCGCCCGCAGCATGGCGGCGGGAGCGACGTCCTCGAGGGGCAGACCACGGCGAGCCGCGATCTCCTCCGGGCGGACGAGGTCCTTCAGCGCCTGCATGGTGGCGTGCACGATGTTGATCGGGTTCGAGGACCCGAGGCTCTTGGAGAGCACGTCGTGGATGCCGGCGCACTC